>JAFRMD010000096.1 GCA_017430835.1 Methanosphaera sp. | reverse complement strand
AGAAGTTAGAATGCTTTATATTGAAAATCAAGCTCATTTAGAACAAATAATTAACTTGTTCTTTTCTGAAAAAGTAAATCAAATATCAACAGACAAATGGATGGAAACATATATCAATTAAGTTAGGTAATATACTATATTTATAGTTAATTATATATACTTTTTATGCCAAAATATTTTATTAGAGATGGTTATTACAAAATTTTATAAGATTAATAAATAGATAATTTGACGTAAAGGAGGAAAAATTAGGTTAAAAATATTACTTAAAGTAATATGTCCAGTTTAACCTACTAAAAGAGTATTATGAGGTTATTAATTAAGTTCAACCCATTATGCAATGAAAAATATGATAATATTGGCAAGTATGATATTCAAGGCTTTATATATTCCTTACTCAAGGATACGGAATTTCATGATTATCATAACATTCATGGCTTTAAATATTTTACATTCAGTAACATATTTCCCGTATGTGACTATAAACTTGGTGAACAAAAGCAATTGATAATATCTTCACCCAGCAGTGCATTCATAAAGTTGCTACATTATAATCTATCTCATATGGAAGTATTCCGATTGAATAGATATTTTATGGAAATTAAGAGCCTAAAATTGTTAAATATCAAATCATCTATGTTCATAATCGGTGGGACACCCATAGTTTTATATGAAAACAATATTGAAAATAGATATTATTCATTCAAATCCAGTCCAAACTTCAATTTTTTCTTTGAACGATTGAAGGATAATGCCCTTAAGAAATACAACAGTTATTATAATGACGATTATTATTTTGAGGGGGAACTGTTTGATTCATTTGAATTTAATCGAGAAGTGTCTGTTCGGATGAAAATTCATGATAACAATTTCATTGTTATTGGCAGTCTCTGGAAAAGTCTTGAAAAGGAGTTAACTAAAGACAACCGAAAATTCAACAATTTCATTTTTGATTGTGGGCTCGGTGAAAAGAACTCATTGGGATTTGGATTTGTAAACAATAGGAGGTGAAAGGGCTTGTTGAACAGTATGTATGAAATAGGAAAATATTGGATTAAAAAGGAAAATATTGATAAAAACACTATACTACTTGATACGGATCAATTGAAAAAATATTCCAAATCAGTCATTTTCATAGATTTGCTGAAAAATAATCAAAAAATCATATTTGACAAGGTTTCTCTGGAAAGTTTTGATGAAGAGAAGTCTTTCAGATATTTTTATAAGAAGGGTTCCCCAAGAGGAACAAATATCAGTCCGACATCTTTGATTACTGAAGTTGAAAAGACATATGAAAATAAGTTTATCAAATGGTTCAGCAACAACCAGCAGGAAGATGAATTGATAAAAAATATTTTCAATGTTCTTATAGACAATAATGAATTCATCTTATCGGAAGTCAATAGAATTTATTCTTCACTTGAAACTGAAAATAAGCGTAATGTCATATTGACTATACGATTTATTGTCAATGAAAATTATTCCTATATTAATGAGTATGATGTATTCAAAAGATTGTTGTTGGAAAAAGCAACAGACAAATATTACAAGTTAGGTTCCAAAAAAAGTATTGGAAAATCAAGATGTTATCTTTGTGATGAAAAAAAAGAGGTATATGGCCTGGTTCCAAGTGCCATTGGATTAACATTTGGAACGGGGGATAAACCCGGTAATACTCCAAATTTTAGTGTATTGAATCAATGGAAACAATCAAGCATATGTCCCGATTGTGCATTAACCTTGGAGGCCGGAAAAAAATATGTGGAAAGGTATCTTAAATTCAGCGAATATCGATTAAACTATTACATCATTCCACAAATATTCTTCAATCAGGAAGAGGTTTTCAATGAGTTAGATGATAGTTTCAGAGAATATGAGCACAAAAGACATGTTGAAGATCTGACTAGTGAAGAAGATGATTTCAAAAGTATAATAGATGATTTGGGTGATTATCTTGAATTCAAGTATTTATATTTTGAGTCTTCAAACTCTTCATTTAATATATTGGGATATGTAGAAAGTGTTCTACCATCTTGGCTTAGAAGACTCTATGAATGTCAGAATGAAATAAAGAAATTAGCGATATTTGATGAGAATTCATTGAAGGAAGTTTTTGGTGAAAAAATTGTCTGTGATAATTTCATAGATTATCTGTCAAAAAATGCAAAGTATGCCTTCAATACAAGCAATTGGTATCTGTCATTACTCAGGGACTTTTTCCCATATGATAATGCTAATAAATATTATCTTGAACTGGTTACAAATGTAATGGGACAACAGAAAATCAATTATAACTTTTTGTTATCCAAAATGATGAATACTATAAGAAAAAATTGGAAAAATTATGATAAGGAAAACTTTTCAATGAAATTAAATGTATATAAATCGTTAATATTATTGTTGTTATTTGAAAAATTGGAATTATTTAAAGGTGAACAGGAAATGACATTAGAAAATGTGAACGGCAAAGACATATTGGACATGATTAATGCTCCGGATAAACGAGCCTGTTTTTTATTGGGTGTTTTGACAAAAAAATTAACAAATATTCAATATAATGAAATAGACTCCACACCATTTATTAAGAAGTTATGGGAATTAAATTTGACCTATGAAAGAATTCAAAAAGTTTATACCATGACAATTAATAAATTAAGAGAATATGATAAGGCATATCCATTAATTGAAGAGGAAATAACATTGAATTTATTGAAATCAGAAGACAATTGGAAATTGAATAAAGATGAAATTAGCTATTATTTTGTACTTGGTTTTACAATAGGTACAAAAATCAATTTAAAAAAAGAGGTTGATGCAAAATGAATAGAAGTGAATTATTATTTATATATGATTTGAGCGATGCAAATCCTAATGGAGATCCATTGGATGAGAATAAACCACGTATTGATGAGGAAACGGAAACAAACATAGTAACTGATGTACGGTTAAAAAGAACAATCAGGGATTATATCGATCAGAAATATGATGATGATATCTTTGTCAAGGAAAAGTCATCTGGTAAAGGTGAAGGGATTCAGGATGCCAAGGCAAGAGCATTGGATTACCTGCCTGATGGTGACTATAAAAGCATTGATGAAGCCAAAAAAGCATTGAATGAATCAATATTGAGTTCATGTATAGATGTTCGTCTATTTGGTGCAACAATCCCATTGGATGTAAAAATAGATAAAAAAAATAAAAGCGGTTCATCCATATTCACTGGTCCGGTTCAATTCAGAATGGGAAGATCTCTCAATAAGGTAGAACTAAAACATATTAAAGGTACTGGAGCATTCGCATCAACGGATGGAAAAACTCAAAAAACATTCCGGGAAGAATACATTTTACCTTATTCGCTCATAACATTTTATGGTGTCATCAATGAGGTGGCTGCAGAGGATACTAATTTGACAGATGAAGATATTTTTAAATTGCTGGATGCAATGTGGAACGGTACCAAAAACTTAATCACACGTTCAAAATTTGGTCAAACACCTAGATTGCTATTACAAATAGAGTATAATGAAGATTATTATTTCATAGGTGATTTGAACAATAAGATATCAATTGAACATGAATTAAGCAGTGATAAGGAAATCAGAAAAATTACTGATGTTAAATTAGAATTTGGGAATTTGATTGATAATCTGGGAAAATCTAAAGATAAGATTAATTGTATCTATTATAAAATTGATGATAATGTATCATGTACTGGTGACGAATCATTAATTGACACAATCAAATCTTTAGGTATTGATGTAAAAGAACTTGAATTATGAGGGATAAAATGACAAAAGATGTAGTGGTTTTTGATGTGTGGGGTGATTATGCATATTTCAGGAGAGGTTACACTACCACTTCCACTATTTCATATCCATTCCCCAGTAGAACTACAATTGCAGGGTTTGTATCAGGAATTTTAGGTTTTTCCAGAGATAGTTACCATGACATATTTAACAAAAATAATAGTCGGATAGGTTTAAAAATAATTAATCCAATCAAGAAAACTAGGTTGAATTTAAATTATATCAATACTAAGGAGAGTATGCACCTATTTGAGATTAAGAGTAATGGAAAGAGAACACAAGTGCCTGCAGAATTTCTAAAGGATGTAAAATATAGATTTTACATATCATTAAATGATAATGAGATAATGGATAAATTATATTTCTTACTCAAAGATCATAAATCCGTCTATACACCATATCTTGGAATAACTGAATGTCTTTGTAATTTTGAATTGGTTGGTAAAGGAAGGTATTTGGTTGATGAGGTAAGTGGAGATAATATCTCAATAGACTCCATATTGATTAAAGAGGGTGTGAATATTCAAATAGAAAAAGATAAAAAGTATGGTGTTGTGAAGTCACCGGGCTTTATGAATGAGGACAGATCAGTTAATTCTTTCATTGAATATTACTACGAAAGCAATGGAAAGTCTATATTGGTCGATACATGTAATTATTATAATATAGGTGAGGATAATGTCATACTTTACTGATGAGGTTTATTCACATCCCAATAAGTTACTAAAAGATCATCTTTTTAATGTAGCAAAGAATTCCTATGAAATAATTAAAAATATGAATATGGATGATGTTCGTCTATATTCTAATATTTCTTTTTTTATTGGCATAACCCATGACTTTGCAAAATGCACAAGTTTTTTTCAGGACCACCTATTAAACGATGTCAATTCAAGCAAGGCCTATCATAGTTTTTTATCATCAATTCTAACATATCATGTAGTAAAAAAATATGTCCGGGATAATCAGATAAAAACTAAAATCAATTTTCCCATTTTAGCATATCTTGTGGTAAAAAATCATCATGGAAACTTAAAAAACATTTTTGATGAACACAAATATTTTAAGGAACATATGGATGATGTGGATGTACAAGTGGATAACATTTTAAATAGGAATCTAACTTCATTGAAAGAATTTTATTTGAAGTATGATATTGACATAAACTATTTTTTATCAAATATTGATAACATAAAACTGGAATTAAAAAAAGAATTGTTTAAGTTTAAAAAAGAGGATATGCTTGATAATTATCTTTATTTGATTTTATTCTTTTCAGTCCTAATAGATTCCGATAAGATTGATGCATCATATACCGAAGTATATCCGAGAATAGATATTGATGAAAATATCGTTGATGTCTATAAGGAAAAAAGAAACTTTAATGAAGAGGGCATCAATAAAATTCGCCAACAGGCATATGTGGAATTGAGTAATAAAGTAAATGACATTAATATGGATGAAAAATTATATTCTATATCATTACCAACAGGCTCTGGCAAGACATTAGCAGCACTTTCATTTTCCATGAAGTTAAGAAACAGAATATATAAAGAAAAGAAAATCTTACCAAGAATAATCTATTCATTACCTTTCTTATCTATCATTGATCAGAATGAAGAAGTCATAAAGGATGTATTGGCAATCAAGGATATTGATAGTCAGGATGTATTCATTAAACATAATTCCATGTCTGAAATATACTACCGGACAAGTGAAAATCAAGAATTGAAAATCGATAATGCGGAGATTTTGATTGAATCATGGTATTCTGAAATTATAATTACTACATTTTACCAACTGTTGTACACTTTGATAAGTAATAAAAACAGATCCTTAAAGAAACTGCATAACTTAAACAATTCCATAGTTATCCTTGATGAAGTGCAGTCATTACCACCAAAATACTGGAAATTGATAAATGTTTTATTCAGAGAAATATCCAAAAAGTATAATATTTGGTTTATATTCATGACTGCAACACAACCGGCGATATACTCCAAAAAAGAGATGCTTCCATTGATTGAAGATACTGACTACTACTTCAAACACTTCGATAGAGTTGAATATAAGTTCGATTTGGAAGAACAATTAATCGATGAATTCAATGAGTATATTTTAGAAGAAGTTTTATCAACAGATAAAGACATCATGATAGTTGTAAATACCATACAGAATTCGATAGACATATTCAAATACCTGTCAGATTATGTGGATGAAGATGAATTATATTACTTATCTACGAATATATTACCATTTGAAAGGAAGAAACGTATATCAAATATCAAAAAATCAGACAATAGGAAAGTTATTGTAACAACACAACTTATCGAAGCCGGAGTTGACATTGATGTAGATATCATATACAGAGATTTTGCCCCAATAGACAGTATTGTTCAAACTGCCGGTCGATGCAACAGAAACCAACTTAAAGATAAGGGAACGGTCAATATCATCAAACTAATAAATGAAAAAGAAAAGCCATTCAATGAATACATTTATGATTCAATATCACGAGAAACAACTTATCAATTGGTAAAAGATATTGATTGCATCTCAGAAAAAGACTTTGCAGATATAATAGATGAATATTATACAAAAATTAACGGGGCAATATCAACAAAAGAGTCTAATGAGATATTGAAAAAATTATCAGAACAAAAAATATCTGATATAACCAAAGATTTCTCTTTGATAGAAGAAAACATACAAAAACAGGATGTATTCATTGATATCAACGACAAATCGCATGAAATATGGAACAGATACAAGGAAATATATTCATCTGACAAATCATTATTTGATAAAAAAAGAGATTTTAAGAAAATAAAATCCGAATTCAGAAAATACGTATTATCAGTAGATATTAAAAAGATAGGAACAATCCCCATCGAATATAATATGGCTTATGTTGATAATGTAGATATGAAACGTAAATATGACAGTCAAATGGGATTCATATCACTGGATGACGAAGATGCATTTATAATATGATTATTATGACAATGAAAGAATCAGAAGTAACCGGTGTCATGGTTCAATATTATAAGGTATGTAAAAGAGAACTATGGTTCTACCTAAATCAGATAAACATGAACTATGACAATGAAGATATAGACATAGGAAAAATAATCCATGAAAACAGTTACAAAAGAGAAAAAAAGGAAATAAGACTGGACAATATAGTATTTGACTTTGTCAAGAACCGTGATAAATTAACCGTATATGAAATAAAGAAATCATCAAAACTAACAATTGGAGGTCAGTATCAATTATACTACTACCTATGGACACTCAAAAACGCAAATATAGATGCAGTAGGAGAAGTAGTATATCCAAAAGAAAAGAAAAAGGAAAAGGTAATATTAAATGAAAAAATAGGAGAAGAAATTAAAGATATTATCCATGGAATACAGAAGATATCTCAATTAAAAACACCACCACAACCAGAATTTAAACCATATTGTAGAAAATGTTCATATTATGAATTATGCATGATATAAAAAGGGGGAATAAGAAATTAAACAGCCACTTAACATAAACACTAATGGAATATTATATCGAAAAGACAATACACTAAAATATGTAAATCAGGATGTCGACAAAACAATACCAATACATGCAATAAATGAAATCAACTGTTATGGAAAGGTGTCATTAAAATCCGGTGCGATAACTTTACTTCAGAGGGAAAAGGTAATAGTTAACTTCTTCAATAAATACGGACACTACGACGGTTCATTATACCCGAAAATAACATTAAATTCCGGATCAATAATAGTACAACAAGCACTTACATACAATGACAAAGAAAAAAGATGCTATATCGCACAGGAAATTGTGCAAGGTATGAAATATAATATGCTAAAAACACTTAAATACTACTCGAAAAAAGGCAAAGAAGTAGATGAACATATTGAAAAGATAAAAAAAGAAAAAATATTAACAGGCAATATAAATCAAATATTAAGTTCAGAAGGAAAAATATGGAATCATTACTATCAATCATTCAATCATATAACCTCTAAATTCCCAATAGAAAAAAGAGAATTCAGACCACCAACAAACCAAATGAATGCATTAATATCCTTTGGAAATTCATTATTATACACTACAACATTATCCGAAATATATCACACTTACTTACATCCATCAATCAGTTTTCTACATGAACCTCGAGAAAGACGGTTTTCACTTGCATGTGACATAGCAGACCTATTTAAGCCGGTGATTATAAGCAGAGTAATATTCAAGTTGGTAAATACAAACATGATAAATGAAAAGAGTTTCAAAGACGATGTAGGAGTCTATCTGACAGACAAGGGACGACAAAAATTCATAGAAGAATACCAAAGAAAACTTAAAACAACAATCAAGCATCCACAACTTAACAAAAAAGTATCCTATCGCTATCTATTAAGGTTAGAAGGATATAAACTAATAAAACATATATTGGATGATCAAAAATATCAAAGCTTCAGGATGTGGTGGTAAATGTATATTATAATAATATATGACATTAATGTAAAAAGAGTCAATAAGGTTCATAAATTCCTAAAAACACACCTGACATGGATACAAAACTCCGTATTTGAAGGAGAAATCACTAAATCGCAATACCAAAGAATAAGAATTGAACTCCAAAATCTAATAGATCCCAGTCAAGATTCAATAATTATATATGAAATACCCGAGAAATATTTAAACAGAGAAATAATGGGAATAGAAAAAAATCCTATGGAATTGATTATTTAGTCCACCCCCAGTAAAAAATACATTATTAATGGTGGACAATCATCACCCTATTTTTCAAGGTTTTATATTGCTTATTTCTCAAAAATACGGAAAAATTTCCGGCGTTTAAAATAGACTTTATAGTATGGAAACCTTGATGTAAGTCTTCAAACAGTGAAAGAAACCTTCTAGTTTAAAATAGACTTTATAGTATGGAAACTCTTCATATTCAGTAACCAACTATTTCACCTCACCTTCTTGGGTTTAAAATAGACTTTATAGTATGGAAACCTTGAAGTTATTTTATAATCGGAGTACAGGTAAGTTGGTTTAAAATAGACTTTATAGTATGGAAACGCCTCAAGGAACCGTGCAACCTCCTCCCCCGGCATATGTTTAAAATAGACTTTATAGTATGGAAACTCATCAACCTCAATCATCACTTATCACTCCACCTTAAGTTTAAAATAGACTTTATAGTATGGAAACAAAATACTATGAAAAAAAACATTATTACCCCCCTTAGTTTAAAATAGACTTTATAGTATGGAAACTTGACTGGTGTATTGTAACTGTCAAGCACTTGGAATGTTTAAAATAGACTTTATAGTATGGAAACGTCATAGCGAGGCTAATAAATGACGGACGTCTTTGAGTTTAAAATAGACTTTATAGTATGGAAACTAATATGGATGACGAAAATATAAATAAAAACTACGCGTTTAAAATAGACTTTATAGTATGGAAACACACACACACCACTTGGGCAATGCGGTGTTTGTCACAGTTTAAAATAGACTTTATAGTATGGAAACTTAATTCATCATAATACTGTATATCATATAAATTCATGTTTAAAATAGACTTTATAGTATGGAAACGATGATGGTGTCTTCGTCGTTGATGGCTTCATTTATGTTTAAAATAGACTTTATAGTATGGAAACTGACTGATGAAGACACGGCTGTCCTACATCATGAACTCGTTTAAAATAGACTTTATAGTATGGAAACCTATACTATATATAGTGTCGTATTTCAACACCGACAAGTTTAAAATAGACTTTATAGTATGGAAACATAAGTTGGCAACATATAAAGATGTTAAAATATTAAGTTTAAAATAGACTTTATAGTATGGAAACTTGGTAATGGAATTTAGTCGTTATTTCCTACGAAAAGTGTTTAAAATAGACTTTATAGTATGGAAACACAAATAGCCCAACTCGTATCACCCCGTAAAGCTCTTGTTTAAAATAGACTTTATAGTATGGAAACTGTTCACATTGAATTTCAGATCATCAGATAGTCTTTGTTTAAAATAGACTTTATAGTATGGAAACTTTACAAAATTCATCTTCAAGTTCTGCTAATTCCTAGTTTAAAATAGACTTTATAGTATGGAAACTACTATGTAGCCACGTAATTGAGCATGACAACAAGGTTTAAAATAGACTTTATAGTATGGAAACGATAAACCATAAAAAAAAGAATAACCGGTGAACACGTTTAAAATAGACTTTATAGTATGGAAACAGTTCTATGAAGAATGCATTGTTTTCTTGTACAATTGTTTAAAATAGACTTTATAGTATGGAAACCCGGATAATACTGAAAAGATGATTAATAAAAAGTTAAGTTTAAAATAGACTTTATAGTATGGAAACGTGGATGAGTATGATGTAGCAGTCACTAATCGTGATGGTTTAAAATAGACTTTATAGTATGGAAACGGGAGTTGAAATATGAATTTCAATATTCAAGGAAACGTTTAAAATAGACTTTATAGTATGGAAACATAAATTTCTAATTGTTGTATATCCTGTATTTTAATAGTTTAAAATAGACTTTATAGTATGGAAACAATGATACTCCAAACCATCAAATAATGAAAGGTGTAGTTTAAAATAGACTTTATAGTATGGAAACAGACTTGACTATAATCTCCTGGGTGTAGGTATTGAAGAGAGTTTAAAATAGACTTTATAGTATGGAAACTTTAATGAAAATATACATATTACTAAATTAAAAGTTAGTTTAAAATAGACTTTATAGTATGGAAACATAATGAAGTTCTTTTTACTTCATTATTATAAAAGTGTTTAAAATAGACTTTCTAGTATGGAAACACACAACACGACACCGTCCGTCGCCGGTATTTCTACTTGTTTAAAATAGACTTTATAGTATGGAAACTAGTGCTGATTGGACTTCATTGTTCACGGATACGAGTGTTTAAAATAGACTTTATAGTATGGAAACTACTTTAATGTGATAAGTGGAGTTACTGGTGCATTAGTTTAAAATAGACTTTATAGTATGGAAACTGACCTCATAAATTTTCTTTGAATGCTGATAATACGTTTAACATAGAGTTTATAGTATGGAAACTATTACTCAATATCATTATTTATGATCTCATAAATTTTGTTTAAAATAGACTTTATAGTATGGAAACCGTTTTTTTCAAATACCCTCTAGGTAATTTTTGTATGTTTAAAATAGACTTTATAGTATGGAAACACATTATTTCCGTTGATACGCTCGTGTAAATAATCTATGTTTAAAATAGACTTTATAGTATGGATACTCAATCTAAGAAATAAATAATTCTGCTTCCTTATTAGTTTAAAATAGACTTTATAGTATGGAAACGCATGTACCAGCTGGTGAATGCGTTGATTGTTAGCAGTTTAAAATAGACTTTATAGTATGGAAACGCATAATGAGTAACAAGCCCATCAGTAATATAACCCTTTCGCGTTTAAAATAGACTTTATAGTATGGAAACACATCATTAAACAACACAAACGATACAAACAACACATTGTTTAAAATAGACTTAATAGTATGGAAACACAGCGTGACAGTCAATACTATGATTAATATTATTATTGATAGTTTCTTAAAAAATAATATGTATGATAAGAATAATATAGTTATTTTTATTATATATGTATATAAATCCATAAATTATCATAATATTTTATAGATAAACTTTTGGTAATAATACTATCTATAATAATTAATTATGCTGTTGAATTATTAAAATTTATTAAATAAATATTATTTTAGCTTAATTAGTAAAAAGATTCTCAGTGATTTTTTTCAAATCAATATATTTATATTTAATCATTTTAAAATTATTAATTAGATATTTGATATTATTTTTAATCATGGTGAAGAAATATGTTGGTTTATGAGTCTGTTAAATCAGAGTTTATGCAGGATGTTAGGAACGATACTATTGCCGATGACATTTTAGAAAAGTATGAAGAGAAATTTGGTCATACTACTAGTGAAAATGAAATTTTATCTTGGAACAATTCAATGCAATATATGTATAAGGTTTTGGATGATGATGATATTCCAGATGATGCTGGTGTTGCTATTGAGTTTAATATTCCCACTACAAGTAAACGTATAGATTTCATGTTATCTGGTTTTAATAACAGCAATCTTCCTTCTGTAATCATTATTGAGTTGAAACAGTGGAGTAGTGCTGATAAAGTGGAAGGTATGGATAATATTGTTAAGACTTATGTTGGTGGCCGAATCAGGGAGGTTACTCATCCATCATATCAGGCTTGGAGTTATGCTTCTTTATTGTATGATTTTAATGAAACTGTTCAAGAAGATAATATTGATTTATATCCTTGTGCTTATCTTCATAACTATAAAAAGATTGAAGATGAACCTATACTTGACAACATATATTCCGATACAATTGAACAAGCCCCAATATTTCGTAAAGGTGATGCAACTAAATTAACTGATTTTATTAAAAAATACATTAAATATGGGGATGATAAAGAATTATTATACAACATTGACTACGGTAAAATAAGACCATCTAAACGTTTACAAGATACATTAAGGAGTATGTTGGAGGGAAACAAAGAATTCTACATGATTGATGAACAGAAGGTAGCATATGAAACTGCTTTTGACATGGCTAAGAAATATAAAAAAAGTGGTAAAAAGCAGGTATTGATTGTTGAAGGAGGGCCTGGAACGGGAAAATCAGTAATTGCAATAAATTTGCTGGTCAACCTTACAAATGAAAATCTAACCACATTCTATGTAACAAAAAACAGTGCACCTAGGGAGGTTTACTATAAAGAACTCAAGGGATACAAGACACAGAAATATGTGAAAAACTTGTTTAAGGGTTCTGATGGATTTTATAATGCAGAGTATAATGAATTTGATGTATTGATAGTTGATGAGGCACATAGACTTAAAGCAAAAAGTGGTGTTTATAATAATAAAGGGGAAAATCAGATAGCTGAAATAATTAACTCCTCTAAGACAACAATATTTTTCATAGATGACTATCAGAAAATACATATTAAAGATATCGGGAAAGTTTCAGAGATAAGAAAAATTGCTGAAAAACAGAATTGTCAAATTAAACATATCAAGTTGATATCACAATTTAGGTGCAACGGATCGGATGGATACTTATCATGGTTAGACCATGCATTACAAATCAAAGAAACAGCAAACTTTGATGGATTTGAAGACTATGAATTTAAGGTGATGGATACTCCTGAAGAAATACGAGAAATTATCTATGAAAAAAATAAAATAAACAATAAATCCAGAATTCTTGCGGGATATTGTTGGAACTGGGATACAAAAAAAAGAGATGATTCAAACCATTATGATATTCAAATAGGAAACTTTGGAATGAGTTGGAATCTTGGAAATACAAGTACATGGGCGATAGATGAAAAATCTGTACAAGAGATTGGATGTATACATACATCACAAGGATTGGAATTTGATTATGTGGGAGTAATTCTTGGTGAGGATATCAGATATGAGGATGGAAAAATTATAACTGACTTCAACAAACGTGCAAAGACAGATAGATCCCTATTTGGTATCAAAAAGATGTACAAAGAAAACCCTAAAAAAGCACTTAAGATATCAGAAGAAATCATCAAAAACACATATAAAACACTCATGAGTAGAGGAATGAAAGGATGTTATATATACTGTGTAGATAAAAACTTACAAGAATATTTTAAACAATTAATTGAAAAAAACAATAATAAATAAAATATTTATATGATATTTTATAAAATATTAATAAAATAATAAAAAAGTGTAGAAAAAAATGATACATTCAATTAATGATATTAATAAAACTATTAAAATTGTAGAAAACATAAAACAGTATCCCCGCATTAAACGATTGAACATAATATTTGAAGATGATTACGTAATAGAAATAAAAAATCAAAAGGTAATACTGTATGAATTTGAAGCAAATACAGAACATTACTATTACAAAGGAGAATATACCAACTTAATCAATGATTTAAAAAAGGGATATATTGAATATGGGCGAAAACATAAATTCATAGAAATGGTTATTTTTAAATAATTATAATTTAAAAGATATAATCTCATCAACGATAAAGATAATTAAACATATATAAGTTAATTATCATATTAATCAAAACGAAAGAAAGGAATAATAAAAATGAATGAAGTGACAGAAAAAATAATAGAATTTAGGGATAAACGAGATTGGAAACAATTTCACACTCCTGAAAACTTATCAAAATCCATAATTATTGAAGCAGCAGAATTGCTCGAACATTTTCAATGGGATAATCAATTTGATGTAAATGAAGTTAAAGAAGAACTTGCGGATGTATTGATATACTCCATTTTGATGGCGATAGAATTGAATCTAGATATTAATGAAATCATTCTTGAAAAAATAAAGAAAAATGATGAAAAATATCCTGTTAATAAATCTAAGGGAAACTCATTAAAATACACTGAACTTTAAAAAAGATACTTTATTAAAAAGAATAGTAATATTATCTATGGGCTGTAGTTACTTACTAAACTTTTGAATATGTGTTTCATATCAGTTTTATATTACATAATTATTTTCTATAATTTCATTATAAATTATTATACTTAAAAGAAGAAGAATTTATTAAAAATTATTGTAATGAGTTCAATTATAAGATATTCTAGAATTTGTATATAATTGGTAATTAAAAAAATTGAAACTGTAAATTTTTCTAGAATAAACATAATTTTTTTCTTTTTAAAAATCAATTCAAAATTTGATAGTATGATAGTTTAATATTTCATTTTTATTACAGTATCTTTTTAACTAATATATTCACCCATTTCTCCTCTTTTCTATCTTTTCTCACGTCTTCGGTTATCCATGTATCCAATACTTCAAAGTTATTCCTCACAAATAGTTTCCTTGCTGTTTCTTCTGTCAAGTCAGTGAAGTATCTTCCATTTCTCGTTCCTTCATAATTGCCGTATTTGAATGATGCGTATAGTATTCCGTCATCGACTAGTGAGTCATGTAGTTTACTTAAGACCATGTCCATTTCATCACTTGGCACGTGCAGCAGTGATGCTGATGCCCATATTGCATCGAACATGTTTTTAAATTGTATGTATTGAAATCTCAGATATATAACTTCATGATGTGTATATTTTGCTGCAAGCCTGCACATTTTCTCTGATGCATCAAGGGGTGTTACTTCATATCCCATTTCCATGAATTTTAATGTGTCCCGTCCGGATCCGCAACCGGCATCTAGAATATGACATCCCTCTGGAATGGCTTCCAAAAATTTCTTATAATGTGGTGTCATATCAGCATTCACGGTATTTTCAAAGAATTCTTCAGCATTTTCATCGTAGTAATTCATATTATCCTCTTCCTTTCTTGTACCTGTTTTTATAATAATTCAGTCGTCTATATTCCAGTATATCTTTGAAATGTTCTTTAAATGAATCCAATCCGATATATTCATTTAATTCTTCATTTAATGACAATTCATAATCATCTTTTTTAATGAAAAATTCAGCATGTGATTTATTCAAGTATTTTATCGGATTTTTTCTGGCAAGTGTCAAATACTCCTTTTTATCCCATGACATGTAATCGGATGATGTTTTATCTTTAAGCATATCCGCTCCATTTGATTTGTATTCATAGAATTCTTTCATATTCTCGTATACGTCGTTATCATTTATATCCATTTTTATATTTCCGTTATTATAGAATGCCAGTAGTATCGGTAGTTTATATGATTTTGTCATCTTTGTGGTTTCGAGAGTATTAATGAATTCATGGGCTTTGTTATCCAGTAGTTTTTCTTCCTCTTTTGTTAGTTCATCATTGTCCTTTAGGAACTTAAGGTAATCATTTAATATGTTTGTTTTGGATTTTTTTCTCATAGACTCGATAATGTTTTCATCCATTCTAAGCAGTAAATCAACCCGTGAAGGTCGAAAACCAAGTTCATTTTTGATATTCTCATATTCCAACAGAATTTTATCTTCTATTTTTAATTCTCTTTGTGACTGATACTTGAAGAGATTAATCAATTCAAAGTCAAAGTCTATATGGCAGTCCACCGGATATTCAAATTCCAGTGGGGACTTGTCAAGTAGTACTTTTGTATCAAAGGTCTTTCCACTTAACAGGAATGGTATGGTATTTGCTTTTTTATAGTTACCGATAAAGTCGAGTACAGTTAAGTATTTCTTATTGCTATATTTTCTCAGTCCTCGTCCTAACTGTTGTAAAAAGATTGTGGGAGACTCTGTAGGTCTAAGAAATAGTACCATATCAATTGAAGGCACATCCAATCCCTCATTGAACATGTCAACAGTAAATATTATTTTTATAATACCTTGTTTTAACTTTTCTATTGCCTTGGTTCTATCTTCTGTGTATTTTCCTTGTTTTCCACTATAGACGGCAGCCGATTCTATGCCATGTTCATTGAAATATTTTGCCATATACTCCGCATGTACTCTTGTTGAACAGAATCCAATTGCCTGTTTCGAGTTATATTTCTGGTAGTGATTCATGATTAAATTTGCTCTTTTATGAATCATAAGTTTCTTTTCCAAATCCTTTTCATCATATTTACCATTAGTTATCTGTACCTGTGAGTAATCAATCGTGTCATCCAGTATCCCATAATATTTGAATGGTGTTAGAAATCCCCTGTTGATGGCTTCCTTTAATCTGATTTCATATACATTATTATAGTCACATAGTGCAAATACATCCTTATTGTCTAATCGTTCTGGAGTTGCAGTCAATCCTAGCAGGAATTCTGATTGGAAGTAATTCAGTATGTTCCGATAGTTATTTGCCACTGCATGATGAAACTCGTCTATTACTATATAATCAAAGGTATCCCTTTTGAAGTATTTCTCATTAATATATTTATCTTTTCCAAGTGTTTGAACCAATGCAAATGTAATGTCATTATCGGTCTCTTTGATGTTATTATAAAAGAATCCAATTGACTTATCCGTTTGGATTTTCTTAAAAACTTTCTTTGCCTGTTTTATTATCTCTATTCTATGGGCTACAAATAATATTTTCCCATATTTTATACTATCAAATGCCGCTAGATAAGTTTTACCCGTACCTGTTGCAGCAACAACCAATGCCTTATCATAACCATATCGTCTTGTTTTATCTAATTCATAAAGGGCTTCAATCTGTATGTCTTTGGGTTGAATAATATCGTTTTCATCATCATTGAAATCTATTTTTGGCTTAATCCAACTATTGGCATATTCCTTAAGAACATCATCATTTACTTCTGTTGAATGATTATTGAATAAGTCTTCGAAATTTTTGTAAAACAAGTTAAAATCTTCTTCGTTATCCGACTTTGTGAAGTGATAGTTCCATTCAATAGAATTGGTCAATGCACCTTTTGATATATTTGATGATCCGATATATATTTCACAATCATCTTTACAATGGAAGATGTAAGCTTTCGGATGAAAACTAGTGTTATGATTATTATAGAAGTGAATGTCGACATTTTTCAATTCTCTTTTCAAAAGGTATAATGCCTGTGGCTGGGTGATATTCAAGTAATTGGTTGTTAAAACACGTATCTTAACACCAGCATTATCTGCATGTTTTAATTCATCAAGAAGTAACTTTACTCCTGATTCCATTATAAATGAAACATTGATATCAATTTGAGTAGCATTTTCTATACTTTCCTTTAACTGTTCAAAAAAGTAAACATTGGCTCCAGTAAAAACATTCTGTTTCATCTAAAATTCCCCTAAAGTTAATAATATATATGTACTTGGGATGTATTATTATTAATGATTAATTGTATGCATATTGTAATATCGATAAATATAAGGTTTATTTTACAGGTTAATATAAATTATATTAATTGAATACATATTGAAATATTGATAATAATTAGTGGATAAGTTGACTTATCTATAAATATCTAACTATTTATATATATGTATACTTTCCATTAGAATAAGCAAAGTTGTTATCTTTGTTTTACTAAATCTACTTTTCAATAAAAACTAAAATCTTAATGAATAAAACCACAAAGAAACAAGGTTGTAATCCTTGTTTTTGTAGATCTATTTTTCAATCAACCATCAAAGTAGTAGTAGGTTATACTCCTTGTTTTAGTGGAACCTATTTTTCAATAAAGAGTCGGAAATGAAGATGGATTCTATGAGTCTTTGTAGTCGTAATCCTTGTTTTAGTGGAATCTTTTTTCAATGCAGTTAAAGCATCACTTGATGACTGGATGGACACAGGGTCGTAATCCTTGTTTTAGTGGAATCTATTTTTCAATACTACAATTCCTACTCTTTGGAGGTGATGAAGAATGAAGTCGTAATCCTTGTTTTAGTGGAATCTATTTTTCAATGATTCAAAATACAAAAACAATGCAGAAAATTGCAACAACCAAACAAGAGTCGTAATCCTTGTTTTAGTGGAATCTATTTTTCAATGAAATGGAAAGAAAACTAACATACAGAGAAATGATAGAGTCGTAATCCTTGTTTTAGTGGAATCTATTTTTCAATTAAACGAAATGAACCAAAACAAATCCGAATACTACGGTCAGTCGTAATCCTTGTTTTAGTGGAATCTATTTTTCAATAAAGTCATTAATTCTCCATATCCCGCCAGTAATAAGGTCGTAATCCTTGTTTTAGTGGAATCTATTTTTCAATTTTGTTCCTGAATCGAAGGGTTGGATTTATCGTAGGATTGAGGTGTGTCGTAATCCTTGTTTTAGTGGAATCTATTTTTCAATTTAAGGATTATAACGGCTGGACTAATCATGATACTTGGGAGTCGTAATCCTTGTTTTAGTGGAATCTATTTTTCAATATTAGAAAGAATTTATGAATTTAACAATTTAGGTTTATCTTTTTCAAAGTCGTAATCCTTGTTTTAGTGGAATCTATTTTTCAATTTCAACAATAGACATTATATAGAACATTATAATTTGTTCGGTCGTAATCCTTGTTTTAGTGGAATCTATTTTTCAATTATATCACACCATTTAAAGTTAGTGGTGGACTTACATATGGTCGTAATCCTTGTTTTAGTGGAATCTATTTTTCAATTTAAAATTAAAACAAAACAAAATCAGCAAAGAAAGTGCTGAGGTCGTAATCCTTGTTTTAGTGGAATCTATTTTTCAATTAATGATAATTTTGATGAAATAAAAGAGTTGGAACAAGAGTCGTAATCCTTGTTTTAGTGGAATCTATTTTTCAATAAATTGCAACAACAACAATAACAGAAAATATGAAGAAGATTATAAAGTCGTAATCCTTGTTTTAGTGGAATCTATTTTT
>JAFRMD010000095.1 GCA_017430835.1 Methanosphaera sp. | reverse complement strand
TTCAAAAACTAATGGTGTGATTGTTAAGAAGTCTGCTGTTAAGGTTAAGGCTTCTAAGGTTACTGCTAAGTCTAAAGCTGTTTTGAAAGCTAAGATTGTTGATAAGTTTGGTAAGAATGTTGTTGGTACTTCTAAGGTAACGATTAAGGTTGATTCTAAGAAAGTTAAAACAGTCACTGCCAAAAAAGGAGTTATCAAATCTACTATCAATACTTCAAAACTTAAAAAAGGAAAACATAAAGTAACCTACAATGTAGCAGCAAATAAAAGTTATAACGCCGGAAAAGCAACAGTAATCCTGACAAAAAAATAAGATTATTATTCTTATATTTTTATTTTTTTGTAATGTTATAAAACATCTTTTTTAAATCATTACATGTATATGTTCTAGTTTATTTTTGTAATTTTAATAAAATTTTGTTTGTCATTGCACTTGATTTATATTAACTTTAAATTTTACTTCGTTATATGTGCGTATAGCGAAGTAAAAAATATGACAATAAAATGGAATAATATATTATTCCCAAAACACTTTTTCATAAAATATTTTCACTTTGAAATTTTCACCTATTATTTTTCAAGTCTTCCCAAAAAATAGTTATTAGAATAACATAATAAATTGATGTTTAATCTATTTTTAAGTTCAATAATTTGAAGTAATTCTTTTAAATAAGCTTATGAATATTAAAAAACATAATATATATTAAAAGATTATAAAATTATTATCATGTACTAATTTGACTATAAATAGACTTTTCATTGAGAAAGTAGATTATTTATAGGAGTGTGGTGAAAATTAAAAGGAAAAATATTATCTTTCTGTTAATGATATGTTTGGTGTCAATTGTAGTAATGTCTACACCATCAGCATACACAGGAACAGGATTTACACATAACATACCTGACAATTATTATGATTCATATTCAACACAAGACATACTAAATAAATACAATGATACATATTTAACTGTAGAAGAAAAGGGAGTATGTACTACTGTTGTTGATGGAGACACAATATATCTGGACAATGGTAAAAAGATACGATTTGTTGGAGTAAACACTCCTGAACGAGGTGTTACTGGTTATCAAGCTTCAAAGGAGTTTGTAAAAAAATTCTGTTTAAACAAGGAAGTGGGAATTAATAGAGATGATAAAAAATACACTGATAAATATGGTAGAACACTTGCAGTCGTTATAGTTGATGGTAAAAATCTTAATGAAATGTTGCTAAAAGAAGGACTTGCAGAAGTAATGTACATTCCACCAAGTGAATTTTCACCATATAGTTGGGCTGGAAATTCTGCACAAAGTAATAATCATATTATTGCAGATACTTCAACATCAGATACTATAAAAACAGATTCTGCACAAAATAATATAGCTTCTAGTAGTAGTTCAGCTAGTTACATAGGAAACAGTAATTCTCATAAATTTCATTCATCAGGATGTACAGAAGTAAGTAAGATGAGTGAAAAAAATAAAGTGTTCTTCAATAGTCGACAAGAAGCAGTAAACAGCGGATTTGTTGGATGTAAACGTTGCAATCCGTGAAATTATTATTCAAACTTTGTTTTAAATAAAAAAATAATAGATTTCATTGGGAGTTATCTAATGAATATTTGATATTGGGTGTTTTTTATGATACAATATTGTTTTGCACTTCTTTAAAAAATTAAGGGGTAAAAGTTGTTCTTTTTGTGAAAGCTTTATTGGATGTTATTGTTTTGATGTATATTTTTTGACAATATCTTCTTCAAATTTAACTTTTTTTAGCACATTAATAAATTCGGATACTGGTAATGCACCTGGAATGGGATATTTGTTGTTGAAAATAAAGTATGGTGTTCCGTTTATTCCGGTATCTTTTGCTACTCTTTCATCTAGAATTACTTCTGAATCAAATTGCTTACTTTCCAAAACGTTAATTATTTCATCTTTATTTAATCCTGATTTTGTTGAGATATTAATCAATTTTTCTTTGTCCGATAAACTAACGTTATTTTTGAAGTGTTCTTCAAATAGCTTTAATACTAACGAATTAATCATTTCCTGGTTATTGTATTGTTTTGCTAATTTAACTATCCTATGTGCATCTCGTGAATTGCTGAAGGGTGTTGACTTGTAGTTAATTGTTAAGTTATCTTCTGAGGCTATTTTTTCAATTTTTTCAATTTCTTCTTTAATGCCATTTTTTCCAAGGTTATATTTTCTTAATAGGAATTTGTCAGTAGTGATTGGTTCTTTTGATGTTGATGGATCTAGTTCATATGCGTGAACGTCTAGTTTAACATCTTCTAATTTTAATTCTTCAATTGCTTTGTTAAGTCTGGTAAGTCCTATGTAACTGTATGGACAATTAAAATCAATCCAATATGAAATTTTCATAATATCTCTCCTCATGTTAAATATTTATTTTTGATAAATATTAGATTTTATTAGTGGTATTTTAGGTGACTTTTTCAATAGGAATCATTTTAATTAAGAAGTATTTTCCTATTAAAAATAAACTATAATTAAAGATAACATATTGAATAAACAATCAACATTTCATGTATAATGAAGGTATTGGTATTTATGTAAAATGATTTGTACATGATATATATGGAATATAGATTGTTAGAAAAATAGAACAATTAAAGATTTGATTTAAAATTTTTTCTATAGAAATTTTTTTTTTCAAAATAATAATATTGTGAAAAAATCTATTTATTTAAAGAGGCAATAAATGTAATACATTCTTTTTTTAAGTAATATCTTTTTTATTTGATTAAAATTTTTAGCAGATAATAGATTTTTTCACTCGTAATTTTCTTTTGAGGCTTAAAATATTAATTTATTAATAATGGAGATTAATAGTATCTTTTAAACTAAATTATTAAATATCATAATTTTTTTGGGTATACCATTCCTCCCTGCTATTATATTATACCTGTAGTATATAAAGGCTTATTTCAAAATTAATTGCTTATTGGTCACATATGTTATACAATTTTATTACAAATTTAGTATAAATCTATTGATTTTTACAATAATTCTTCTTCATATTTAAAAAAATTTCTTTTAGAAATATTCAGATTAATTCAGATTTTAATTAATTATTTTTCAACTAAACTCTGTGTACATTATTAAAAAAATTTATTTGTCTTTAAAAAAATTTATATACTTTCATGGATTATGAACAATCTTGTTCTAGGTTAATTAAAGAGAATCATTAATCATTTTTTTCATTTGAAATTATTTTAAAATATTAATCTAAAAAAATAGGACTTTTTCTTTATTATTATTAGTTTATAAAAATATTCTTCCGTATTGATTTTAAGTTAATTATTTATATGGATGAAAATAAACATTAATTAGGATTTGGTAATATGAAAAAAATTTTTCAATGGGTATTATTAGGTACCAAAGGTTCTGAAAACCGAGTTAAGATTATCAAAAAAATCAAAGAAAAGCCTTATAATATTAACCAATTATCAAAGGAATTAAATTTAAACTATCGTACTGTTAAACACCATATTAACAAACTTAAAGAGGTAAACCTCATAGAATCATATGGTGGTAAATATGGTAAGTTATATTTCTTAACAGATATGATGAAAGAAAATTATAATGATTTTATTGAAGTTCTTAAACAAATAGAACCACAAAATAGCTTACCAGCTTAACTTTTTTTTGTTATTTTTTAATTTAAAATTATTATTGTCTTTTAGGATATATTTTGAAAAATATAGATCTAATGTTTTTTGTTCTGTTAAACTGAAAAATTGGATGAAAATTAATCAAATAGATATATTTTACACATCTCATTTGGAATATTATAAAAATTATTTACAAATAAATAATGCCAAACTTTATATACTATAATATGAAAATTATAATTATCCAAGAATTAGAATATACTAAAAATTACATTTATTCTAAACTGGATAAGAAATGTGTATTGGCGTATACATTAGAATTTAAAAATGGATTATTGATAACTGTTATGGACTTATTGATAATCCATAATCACATTCTATTGATTCATTTTAGATTTAAAATAATATTATTCGATTAAAAAAATTGTTATTTCACAATTGGAAATTACTAAAAAATTTATTATTACAAAATATTTCATAAAAAAAAATGTTAATTGGGAGGTAAATTGGATGATTGAAGATAATATTTGCTTATTAACGGATAGTTATAAAGTAACACACCACTACTTCTATCCTGAAAATACTGAGAAAATATACTCATATTTGGAAAGCAGAACTGGAGCAGAATTTAATAAAACAATATTTTACGGCTTACAATACATCCTAAAAAAATATTTGGAAGGAAAAGTAGTTACAGAAGAAAAAGTTCAAGAAGCAAAAAATATTATAGATACTCATATTGGTCCAGATATATTCAATACGGAAGATTGGATGTACATAGTAGAAAAATTAGATGGAAAGTTGCCAGTAGAAATAAAAGCAGTATCAGAAGGAACGCCCGTAGATGTAGGCAATGTTTTAATGACGGTTGAAAACACTGATAAACACTGTTTTTGGTTGCCAAATTATCTTGAATCATTATTGCTGCAAGTATGGTACCCTTCAACAGTAGCAACATTATCTGCCGAAGTAAAAAAGCTATGTAACTTTTATCTGGAAGTAACTGGTTCATCAAAAAACAATCTTGATTTCATGTTGCACGATTTTGGTTTCAGAGGAGCAACAACAACCGAATCAGCCAAATTATGTGGATCTGCTCATCTGTTAAGTTTTGCAGGAACCGATACAATACCTGCATTGTCAGTTCCAATAAATTATTATAATGACAATAGTATAGAAGGATTTTCAGTTCAGGCAACCGAACATAGTGTAATGACCTCACAAGGTATGGAAAATGAGATGCAACAAGCAATCAACGTCGTAAAACATGCAAAAAACGGCATTTTATCCATTGTTATTGATAGTTATAATTACAGAAACTTCCTTCAAAATGCCTGTTTAGACGGACATTTATTAAATGACGAGATACAAAATTTTCTTAATAA
This sequence comes from Methanosphaera sp., assembly GCA_017430835.1. Next base: position 80,923 of record JAFRMD010000095.1, on the reverse strand, counting down.
AGATAATGGAAATAAAATTGTTTTCAGACCAGATAGTGGTGAACCAGTATCTACAACCATTGACTGTTTAGAAATTATTGGTGAAGGATTTGGAACAACGCTTACCGTGGAAGGATATAAACTAGTGGATGCTAATGTTGGATTACTTTGGGGTGACGGACTGAACTATCATAAAATCAGAGATATATTATTTGGTATGAAAACAAATGGATGGGCTGCAGAAAACATAATATTCGGTATGGGTGGCGGATTACATACTTCTACCACTAGGGATACTCAAAGAAATGCTTTCAAATGTTCAGCACAATACAGAAATGGAAAATGGTTTGACATATTTAAAAAACCTTTAGACAGCAGTAAAAAATCTAAAAAAGGCAGATTCAAATTAGTTAAAAATGGAAATACATTCAATACCCTACCAATAACTGCTGATGGACAGGATGAATTAAAGACAGTATTTAAAAATGGAAAACTATTGGTTGACCAAAATTTCAAAACAATCAAGGAAAGAACAAACACTTATACTCAGTATCCTATAAAAATTTAACCAAAAACATATATTTAATAACCCACCCTCTATTTTTAATTTTTTTTGATAAAATTTCAAAATTACTTATTGTTATTTTTACAAAAATATTACTTAAAATATAAAATATTAATAATATCTCCTTTAAAAATAATAGTAATTAAGAATATTTAAATACTTGACTCTAAATAAGGGAGGTTTTTTTATGGATGAAGAAAAACCATTAAAATTAATTGAAAAATGTCATTCACCAGAATTTGGAATGTTATATGCTATAAATAAAGACATTTCAGATGAAGACTTGGAAAAAGTAAAACCATATATGCAACATTTTTCACCAGCCAGTTTTGAAGATGTAATGCAAATATCTGGAGATCCTCACGGTTGGATGTGTACAAGAGAAAATGTTAATAAAGTAGAGGAAGCATTAGGAATTGTAGAAACCTTGGATAAACAAGATGAAGATAGACAAAAACAAAGAGAAGAATTTGATAAACAGAGAAAAATCAAGGAAGAAGCTCAACTGAAATTGGAGGAAATATTCTTCTCAGCAAAAAGACCAAAACAAAAACTATCCAACCTATTAAAGGCAGCACAAATAGTTTATGACCCAACAAATAGTTTCAGAGACAATAATTACTATGGTGGGGGACATTTATATATCATAATGAAAAATAGCATATGGTACGTAATGAATAATGGACGAGAAGAAAACAACTGGAACATGAACAACATAGAAATTGAAGAAGCGGGCGGAGCAATAGGATTTAAAATACCATATGATGAAGAAGTACATGAACTGATAAAAATTGTCACAGAAGAAAACGAGTATTCTGGAGACACTTATAAAGAACCAGAAATAAATACAAATGGTGGGTCATGTGGAATCTGAAGAACCTTTAAAATTAACCTTAAAATGTATTGATCACGAAAAGTATGGAAAATTATATGCTTTAAACAAAGAACTCTCAGAAGACGAAAAAGAAAAAGTCAAAGCATATTTTAAAAAGTTCAAACCAATAGATTTTGAAAATGTTATGAACATAGAAGGAAACCCATACGGTTGGATGTGTACAGAAGAAAACGTTACTAAAGTTGAAAATGCTTTAAACATTAAGGAAACTTTAGAAATACAAAAAGAAAAAAAAGAATTAATTCAAAAGGAATTAAACGAAAAGCGTAAAATAAAAGATTCTGCAATGGATGAAATTGAAAAAACATTTGCTAATGCTCCAAGACCAAACAAGTTTCTGAAAAAATTGATTAAAAAAGCCGATATTGTTTATGATCCGGGAGACAGTTTTTTAACAGATTTTGAATTTGGTGAAGGCCAATTATTCATTATTGAAAATTCATACATTTGGTATATCATTAATAACGGAAGAAAAGATGATGACTACTCCCTGAACAATATTAAAACTACAGGGCCAGGAGCTGTTGGTTTTAGAGTACCTTATGATGAAAAGTTACATAATCTAATAAAAATAGTATCTGATGAGAATGAATATAAAGGGTGATTTTTTATGAATATTCGTTTAGAACAACGAACAGATTATAAAGAAGTGGAACATTTGGTTAGAGAATCTTTTTGGAATATTTATCGTCCAGGTTGTACTGACCATTTTATAGTTCATAATTTAAGGCATCATCCATCTTATATCAAAGATTTAGGATATTTGATTGAAGAAGATGATAAAATAATTGCATACATTGCATATTCCGTGGGCGGAATATATATTGACGGCGAAAAAATTATTGATGCACTTAATTTAGGTCCAGTATGTGTTCATCCGGAATATCAAAAACAGGGTTACGGGAAAAAGATTATAGAATTCACTTTAGAAAAAGCTAAACAAATGAATTTTCCATTTGTAATAGTAATAGGTGATGAAAACTATTATTGCAGGTTTGGATTTGAATTTGCAACAAATTATGATATTCATTATAGTGGTGTTGAAAAAGAGGATGAATCCCCATTTTTTATGATTAAAGTTTTTGATAAAGACAAGGTCGATGCAATAGCAGGTATTTTCACAGAAAGTGAAGTATTTAACATTAACGAGGAGGAATTTGAAGAATTTGACAGTAAGTTTCCACCTAAAAAGAAAGAAAAAAGAGAAGGTCAATTAGATTTCTAACTTTTTCTTAATTATTATTTTTTTGTCGAGTATAAATTTGTTAAAAAAGACTCAATATTCTCAGGATTCCCTGTGAATAATATTAGATCATCTATTTTTAATTCGAAATTTGGACTAAATCCAATTAAAGTTTTATTGTTTCTGATGATTGAAGTAACAGTTAAATCATATGAACTGAAGTCATAGTCATCCAGTTGTTTTTTTTCTGTCACATATATGGAATCAACATTTAAGTCCGTAATTCTTTCATTTAATTTTGCGGTAATTTCTTCGGGTGATGTGCACCGGAATGTATTATAGTGGTCTGATCTTAATGTGTCGATTGTATCTGTTATTTCTTCAACATCATTTCCATAATAATTCATTACTCTGGTAAACATTACTATACTTGTTTCAAATTCTTCCGGAATAACTTCATCAGCACCAATATCATATAATTCATCAACATGTTTTACGTATCTTGTCCTAACAATAATATGGACATCAGGATTAATTCTTCGTGTAGCATCCACGCTTTTGTATGTTGAATCATAAGTATTTGTTGCAATTACGGCACATTTTGCAGAAGTAATCTTTAATTCTTTAAGTACACTTTCATTTGCCGCATTACCATATATGATTGGAACGCCTAATGATTTTTCTTTTTCCACTATTTTTGGATTCATATCTACAACAATATATGGGATATTAAAGTGTGCACATGCACGTGCCATGTTTTTTCCATTAACACCAAATCCAACAATAACTACGTGGTCTTCAAGTTCTTCTTCATAATGTTCTTCATGGTTAATGCTTGTTAATTCATCATCTATTTGGAATCTTGGTATTTTTTTAAGTAAGTCTACTATTTGTGGTGCTGTTTTAGATAAGAATGGTGTTGAAGACATTGTAATTATGCTCACTGCTAAGAAGAGAGTAAATAATTCATTGTTCAGCAAACCGTATTTCATTCCTTCTCCGGCTAAAACAAATGAAAATTCTCCTATTTGGCTTAATAGTAATGATATTGGTACGATTGTTCTAACAGGTAACTTAAGTATACGTCCAGTCATAAATGTTGCTATGAATTTAACAAAGAGTACTAAAATTGCAAATAGTATGATAAACAAGATGTTGTAAATGAAGTATTGGACATTTATCATTAATCCGATAGATATGAGGAAAATGCTCATGAATACATCTTGGAATGGTTGTATGTATCCGAGTGTTTGGTGACTGTATTCTGTGTTTGAAATTATTAGTCCTGCAATAAATGCACCTAACTCAGGAGATATTCCTAGTGAAGATGTGGCAAAGGTAGTTCCTAAACATACGAATAGGATTAACAGCATGAATAAGTCACGATTTTTTGTGTGTGCCGCTTCATGTAAAGCTTTAGGTACAATCCAGAAAGCACATAAAATTATTAGTATAGCTAGTCCGATTAGCTTTATTAATATTTGTGGTAAAGTGCTTGTATCTATATTTTGTCCGCCAAGAAGGGGTGTTAACAATATTACTATAATTACTGCTATGTCTTGGAAAATTAGAATTCCTAATGTAACTCTGCCCTGTATTGTATGTGTAATCTGTTTTTTCTGGATAAGTTTCATTACTATTGCTGTACTGCTGAAACAAATCAAAAATCCCATGAATATTGCTTGATTAATAGGTAAAGAACCTATTACACATAGTATAGTTACTAGGGCAGTGGTAATGATTACTTGAAATAATCCGCCTAGAACTGCATATTTTTTTATTGCTGAAAATTTTTCTATTGAAAATTCCAGTCCTATAATAAATAATAGGAATATTACTCCTAGTTCGGATATGGGGGTAATTATATCTGCAGAATTAATGAATTGACCTAAAACAATTCCTGTTAGAAACAGTCCAATCATGGAAGGTAATTTTAATTTATTAAATATTAATAAGATAAAAACTGCGGTTATTAAAATTATTGAAATATTTTCTAATAATAGTAAGTCCATAATATTTTTTCTTCCTAATACTTTCCTTATGATTAAGTTTATCTTTTTGATTTTACTTAATGTTATGTTTTTCAAGAATTTGAATTTATTGAAAATTTGCAATAATATGTATATGAAGATTATTTTGAAGGTAGAAATTGTTTATAAACATTATTTTATTAAAAGTTGTTGTATTTTAAAAGTAAGAAAATAATGTTATTATTATAATTAAGAGGCGTAATTATAATTATTGGAGGTGATTAAGGTAAAGAAGATTTAAGAAATATATTTGTTTAAGCGTTTGATTGCATCATACTTTTCTTTATCGTCTAATTTTGCTTGTTTTAATGATTCTCTAATTGTTTCAATAGAATGGTCATAAACTTCCTTATCAACAGGATAAGGAAATCCGTCCTTTCCTCCATGAGCAAAACTATATTTTACAGGATCTTCCCAACTGGCTTCTTTTCCATAAATTAAATCACTAATCAACGCTAAAGCCCTAATCTTTTTAGGACCAATTCCTTTTAAGGAAATCAATTCCTGGTAATTTTCAGGCTGAATTTCATATGCATTTTTCAATACTTTAAAATCTCTATCACTCAAGTCCATGTCTAAAACTTCATGATGGGCAGGCATGGTGAATGATTTTTGATTTAAAAAACCCGTCGGATCTTCTTCCACATTATTAAAATCAAAGTAATCTGTCAATAATGTTTGTTTAGAATCTTTTCTTCTAAAGTAGGTTCTTAAATGTTCAGGATTATCATTAATTAAATCCACACTAATTTCTTGAACCTCTTTGCTGTCCTTTGATGACATATTCAAAGTATGGTCATGTTTTTTATCACATTCAATGCCGGTATGGGGATTATTTAAAAAATCATCTAATTCGGTACTCATCCAATGGTATCTGCGAGCATATTTGGTATTAGTATTCATTCCTTGCTGAATAACTGCCCATTTGCCTTTTTCTGTTAAGAAAAAATTGTGCTGATACAACGTGTAAGTATCTTGAATGCATGAATTATCAATTTTAGCAGATAATTTTGATGATTTGATAAGTTTATCCGTAACTTTTTCAGAAATATTAAAAGTGTCTGCAACATCACTAATTTGTTTGGGAGTTTTAAGTGAATTTTTTCCTTTACCTCCCAGAACAGCAATGCCATGTTCTTCAGGATTTAAACTTGCCCTTAATGCACCACAAGTAGTCGTTGTAGTTCCAGAAGAATGCCAATCAAAACCTATGATACAAGAAAAACCTTGAAACCAGTAAGGATTGGAAATTCTTTCTAAAAATTCCTCATGGCTGTACTCTTCTAGAATTACCTCAGTTAGAGCACCTGATAGTTTTACCATTCTTTTCCATAACCATGGTGGAGTATGGTCAGTGTGTAATGGTAAGTTAGTGATTCCTTTTCTTTGCATAATATTTTATTTGAACGATATATTATAAAATAATAGGGTCGTTAAAAAAAGTTTTATTAAAAAATAAATAAAAGGATATATATTAAAAAACATAAAAAGATATAATACTTGACAATATTTTTTTCTTATAAATTAAAGGAGTGGTAAATTGAATTCTAAATTAATTCTTGCAATAGTTATTGTTGCATTAATTGGTGTAGTTGCTGCAACATACCATTCAAACTCTGGGGAAACAGTAATAAACTCGTTAGGTGGAGTTCAAACAGAACCAGAAAGTGTGACGGATGTTGCAGGGGTAGAATCAGATGCCGATTCGGAAAATGTCTTGGAGGGAAGTACACCTTTAGCTAATGAAGGTCAAGTTTCTTCTTCAGGACAATCAAGTCTTAACAGCATATGGAATCGTTATATTGCCAACGCTAATTCCGGATTTTCTTCAGTTGCTTCAAATGCATTCAATGGACGATCATCTTCAACTACTTCAGATAATGGTGGTTCAAATTCTGGAAATGGTGGTTCAAATTCTGGAAATAGTGGTTCTGGAACTGGTAATTCGAATAATGGAATAACTCAGGGAAACCAGTCTACAACAAATGGTACTGATAATACAGATACAAATTCATCAAAAATTACTTCAGCTCAGATACTGGCAATAGCAAAAAATGCTACACCTGAAGGATACTCTAATGCACAGCCTAGTATATTTAGCACTACGACTGTTGACGGAGTAGTAATTTATTCTGTCAGATATACTGTAAATGGAGAAGTTATAGGTGAAGCTGAAATCGATGGAAATACAGGTGAAATAGTTGGTGGTGCTTACAAAGATGAAGTTAGACCAGATGTTGTGAAAAACTCTTCTTCAAGCAGTTCATCAAACTCAAATAATACGGATATTTCCAATAGTTCACAAAACACAGTTAAAAAGAATAATGCAACCCAAAATTCTAATGATACAAAGAAAAATTCAACTAAAAAAACTAACAAAGCTAAAAAATCTAAAAAAAATAGATAAAGATTAATTATTTTAATCTAAATTCTTTTCTTTTTATTTAAAAATAATTTATACTTTTTTTCATAGAATAATACTTTTTTTGAGGTCATAATATGGAATCAACAATAGATGTTTTAAAAAATAGACGTAGTGTAAAAAGTTTTAAGGATAATCAAATATCAAAAGAAGATTTAGAAAGTATTTTAAGTGCAGCAAAAAATGCACCTTCTGGAATGAATCTTCAATCACCGAAAATTTTAGTGATTCAAAGAAAAAAGATTATTGAACGTTTATCCCAGTGGAATAAATCATTTTATCCAAAAGAAATTGTGGATTCTTTGCCTGATGATTTTGATCCTTTTTATAACGCTCCTACCTTATTAATAATTTTGGTGGATAAAAACGTAAATACCTGTGTGGAAGATGGTTCATTAGTTATTGGGAACATATTAAATGCCGCTTCTAGTTTAGGTATTGGAAGTTGTTGGATTCATAGGGCTCGAGAGGAATTTGATTCATTACAAGGTAAAGAATTACTTAAAGTATGGGGACTATCTGAAGATTACATTGGTGTAGGTCATGTAGTCTTAGGATATCCTAATGATGAGTTTACATTTAATAAGAAAGAAATTAAAGAAGATTATGTTGTATATGTTGATGATCTTATTTAAATAATGTTTTAACTTTCCAACTTGTTGAAGATTCAATTTCTTCTTTAAATTTTTTTAATTCTTCATTTTCTTTTAAAAGACGTTCATTTTCTTTTTTTAATATGAAAACTTCTTTTTCTAAGTCTTCAGTTTTAAAAATAGTTTGACCTAGTTCTGTTGATAATTGTTTATAATTATTTTTTGCTATCGTTAATTCATTTCTTAGATTATCATTTTCTTTAATTAGTTGATTTACTTCTTCATTGTCCATAATATCCCATAATTGAACGTTTTTATTATTTTTTTATTACTTCAGAATAATTAGAATCTAAATTCTAATGAGTAATACATATAACTATTTATGTTGTTTTAGATTATATTGATTTGTTGCTTATTTTTGTTTTATTTATTTGATAATTTATTATTTTATCTATGTGTAACTTATTATTGCACATTTAAATCTTAAAAGTAATCAAAATAGTTTTTGTTTATTTGTTTAACTATTACTTTAGTCTTATTTTTAATATTTGGACTTGATTTTTATTTTTAATAAAATATTTTAAATATATTTATTATATACTTTTAATAAAATATTATTGTTTAATGTTGAATTAAACACCGAGATATTATGTTAGATTTATGCGATACATAATGTAAAATTTAATATTTTATCTGAAATAGAATAACCTCAGATTTTCTAGATTAACTGTAGAACGTTTATGGTTATTTTTAGCTTATTATATCCTATATTTGGAGAATGGATGTGAATGGATTGGGATTTTTTCATATTCATTCTTCAATAATTTTAATCTTTTTTTATTATTTTGTCAATATTTATTAATACTTTTAATTATATATGTATTACATATACGTTATGAAGTCAATAAATTATAAAACATTTTTACGGGAATACAAAGAACTAATTGAAAAGGAAAAGAAATCCAACAAATCAGTTAAAGGTAGAATAATCAAAATAACAAAGGATACAATTATCGTTTCCATAAAATATCCTATGGGATATTCAAAAAATACCATAATTGAAGTAAATCGGATAAAATCAGTAATTATAGAAAATAACAACAAAAAGTTAAAGATTAAATTATTGGAAAAATCAAAACTAAAAAATAATCAAGTTGTATCAATTCATAATGTTCAAAAGGAGATTATAATACGAAAATTACAGGAAACCTTGGACAACATATTATACGATAAAATAAATGAAAGCAACAAAGAAACATTAAATGTTTTAATTGAAGATACAAATCCAACATTTAAAAATGTCAAATACAACAATTCAAAACTTAACAAAAATCAGGAAACAGCTGTAAAAAAATCATTACAGGCAGATAAATTTTATTTAATACAAGGACCACCTGGAACAGGTAAAACTCATACAATAATAGAAATAATAAAGGAATTACATAAAAATAATAAACGAGTATTAATAACTACTCATACTCATATAGCTTTAGATAATATCTTGGAAAAATTGGATATTATAAATGAAGAGGAGATACTTAGGATTGGAAGAAAAGAAAATATCATGAATAAAATATGGAAATATAGCATGGATGAACAGATAAAGAAACATGATTTATATGACTTAATTATAGAAAAACAAAAAAATATTGAAGAATTAAAGAAAAGCAATTTCCAAATTCAAAATGAATCTAATCTGGAAAAAAAGGAAGGAATATTCAGTAGAATAATTAAATACGTTTTTAATCTAAACGATAATAATACATTAATAAACAATAATCTTGATGAATACTATGATAAAAATGAACAAATACGAGAATTAGAAGAAGAAATATCTCAAATATCTGAAAGTATTAAACATGAAATTTTCAAAAACAAATCAATAATAGCAACTACAGTACTTTCCGCATCAAATACATTTACAAAAGATATAGAATTTGATTATGTTATTATGGATGAAGCAAGTCAAGTTCCAGTATATCTTGCTTTAATACCATTGATGAAAACGGATAAATTTATTTTAATAGGAGATAACAAACAATTACAACCCATCAGTAATTTTAATGCTTCTTATTCTTTAAATAAATCCATATTCAATCTATTAATAGAAAAATATCCTGATAATTATACTTTTCTTAATATACAATATAGGATGAATGAAGAAATCAGTAACATTGCAAGTAATCTATACTATAAAGGACAATTATTAACTGGTGAATTAGCTAAAAACAAACGGATAACATTAAATTCAAATAAATATTTCTTTTTGAATGATAATCCCCTTACTCTCATTAATACATCCAATGTATATTATTTTGAATCGAATATATATGGGGGTTGCTGTAATAAGTATGAATCGAACATTATATTAAATATTGTTAAATCATTAGTTGAAGAGAATATTTCCCCATCGCAGATAGGAGTAATAACTCCATATAAAAAACAGAAAAGTTATTTAAAATCTTTATTCCAAAAAGAAAAATTAAATGTTGAAACGGATACAATTTATAGATTTCAGGGCAGAGAAAAAGATGTGATTATAGTCAGTTTTTGTAAAAGTTCAAATAAATCATTAACTAAGTTTCAAAAGAATTTTTTAGCCGATGAAAACCAATTAAATGTTTCAATAACCCGATCTAGAAAAAAATTAATTCTTATTGGGGATATGTCTCTGCTCTCTAATGCATTAAATATAAAAAAATTAGTTAAAGAGGTTTCTCCGATTAATACTATTTATCTTGAAGATTTAATTTAAATCTTCATTGTCCTCTTCTGTTGAGGATAATTCTTTTACTTCAACAGGAATTCTATTGAATATCCTATCGATTAAACTCATATTTTCTAGTTTTCCCATTGCATAAGAATATTTTTCAAGTTTTTTCATTGCTTCATTAAGTTCATTTTGTTGTTTGTTTAGAACTTCTTGAGTATGTTCTCTTTTGTTAGCGAGTTTTCTGAATTCCTGAATTTGTTTTTCGAGTTTATCTTTTGTTTCAGATAGATTTTTGGAAAGATTCTGTTTTTCCTTGTTTAACTGATTATTTTTTTGTTTTAATTCGTCAATTTCTTGTTTGTCAGTTTTTTTATCTTCTTTAAGATCATCTAATTGTAACTTAAGTAGGTTTTTTTGATTTTCTTTTTCATCAATGTTTTGTTTTAATAATTTAATTTTTTCTTCTAGGTTATTTGAGTTTTTAGAATTATTTTCTAATTTAAGTTTCAGTTCTAACTTTTCTTGATTTAAGAGATTGTTTTCTTTTTTAATATCGTAGTTTTCTTCTTCAAAGACAAGTAATTTGTTTTCTATTTCTTTATTTTCTAATTTAAGTTGTCTTATTTGGGCATTATTATCGCCGTTTTCTTTTTCGATACTTTCTAAGTCAACTTTAAGTTTGTTGTTTGTTTTGTTTAAGTCTTTGTTTCTTTTAATTAATGTTTCTCTATTTCTCTGGTTGTCTTTAAGGCGTTTTTCTAGTTCTTTATTATCTTTTTTTGATTGTTGTATTTTTTCATTGAATGTTGCTTTGTTATTTTTTAATTGTTGTATTTGATTTTTTAATTGTTGTATTTGAATATTTGATTGTTGTAATTGTTTTTTTAATTGTTGGTTTTGATTATTTGCAATGTTGTATTCTTTTTCTAAATGTTGTTTTTCATTTTCGATATTTTCGTCAAGATTAATATAGTTTAAAAGGGCAGTTTCGATTGCTTCTCCAGTTTTTTTGTATGTTGTTCCATAGTTTTCTTCAATTTTATTTAAAAAGTTTTTCCAGATGTTATTTTCAATTTGAATGCTTTTTCGAACAATCTTTTTTTCGGTCATTTTGTATTCCATCTATCAAGTTTCTTTACTATGTTTATTTTTATTTTATTTTCCATTTTAATTTTTCTATAAATGTTGTATTTGTGAATGATTTGCAACATTTGTAAATTACAAACATTTAAATACTAAAAAAAATATAACAATTGTTATATTGTTATGGATATTATTGTGATTTTGTATCCAATAATATTTTGATTAATTTTGACAAAATTTTTTTCAAAATGAAAATCTAAAAATATCACGTTATATCTTATTGGATGAATTGTGTGTTATTTTATTATTTAGTTTTCAATGAAAAAAATATAACAATTGTTATAAAAAATATTTTTATTAAATATTATATCAAATAATTAAGTTACATTATGAACTTATCAAACAAGCAATATAATCTAAAATCTAAATTAAAAAATAAAATAAATAATTTAAATACAATTAAATTACAAAAAATACAAAAAGAATTATAATAATAAAATTAAAGAAACATAAAATAAATGAAAAGGAAGTGAAAAAATGTCATATCAAGTTAAAAATAAGAAAAATATAGCAACATTAGGATTACATGTAGGACAAGAAGAAACAGATGAAACAGGTTCAAGAGCAGTACCTATTTATCAAACAACATCGTATGTATTTGATGACACTAATCAAGCTGCTAATAGGTTTGCATTGACTGAAGGAGGAAATATATATACAAGACTAACAAACCCTACAACAGAAGCATTTGAAAAAAGAATTGCAGCAATTGAAGGGGGAACTGCAGCTTATGCAACATCATCCGGAATGTCTGCAATTTTCTATACAATAATTAACCTCACAGAAGTAGGAGATAATATAGTATCTGCAGATAACTTATACGGTGGAACATTTGAACTATTTGAAAACACACTAAAAAATCTGGGAAGAACAGTTAAGTTTGTAGATTCACAATCACCAGAAGAGTTTGAAGCAGCAATAGATGATAAAACAAGAGGAATCTATGTAGAATCTATAGGAAATCCTAAACTGGACATACCCGACTTTGATGTATTATCAGAAATAGCACATAAAAATGGAATACCACTCATTGCAGATAACACAGTTGGTATAGGTTCAGTCAGACCATTTGATCATGGGGCAGACATTATTTCAAGCAGTGCAACCAAATACATAGGAGGTCACGGAACAACTCTCGGAGGAGTAATTATAGAAAAAGGTGACTTCAATTGGGATAATGGAAAGTTCCCAGGATTAACTGAACCGGATGAAACATACAATGGATTAAAATTCTATGAAGCATTAGGTCCGGCAGCTTTCACAACTAGAATTAGAGCAGTTCTCGGAAGAGATACAGGTGCAGTACCAAGTCCATTCGGTTCATTCTTATTACTACAAGGTTTAGAAACATTAAGTTTAAGAATAGAAAAACACGCAGAAAATGCATTAGCAGTTGCAAAACATTTAGAAGCACATCCTAAAGTTGCATGGGTTACTTATTCGGGACTTGAAAGCAGTCCAAATCACGAAATAGCAAAAAAATATGCAGAAAAAGGTTATGGAGGAATAGTATCTTTCGGACTTAAAGCAGGATATCAAGGAGCAATAGACTTTATCAATAACACTGAATTATTATCATTACTAGCAAACATAGGTGATGCAAAATCTTTAGTCATCCATCCAGCATCAACAACACATTCACAATTAACAGAAGAACAACAAAGGGCAACAGGAGTAACACCGGATTTAATAAGATTTTCAGTAGGAATTGAAGATTTAGAAGATATCTTGGCGGATGTTGATCAAGCATTAGAAAAGATATAGAATCATTCTCCCTAAATTTAACCTCCATTTAATTTTTTCTATTTTTTTAATTAAAAATAAATTCGGACAATTTTTATTACAACAACTATTAAATGTAACAAAAAATATATCTCTTAAGTAGCTAACGACTGTAAAGGAGGGTAACATTATGGCAACTAGTAAATCATTAGGGATTGTTGAAACACAATATTATACTATGGAAGAAGATTTAATTTTAGAAACAGGAAATGTTCTAAAAACACCAACTATCGCATATGAAACATATGGTATACTAAATATGCAAAAAAGCAATGCAATTCTAGTATGTCACGCATTAACGGGAGATTCACATGCTGCAGGGTGGCATGAAGGGGCTAAAAAGCCAGGATGGTGGAATATTCTTATAGGACCTGGCAAGCCATTAGACACAAACAGATACTTTATAATATGTGCAAATGTACTGGGAAGTTGTAAGGGAACAACAGGTCCAAAAGATATTAATCCAGATACTGGAAAGCAATATGGATTAAATTTTCCTATTGTTACGATATGTGACATGGTAAAGGCTCAAAGAAAACTAATTAAACATTTGGACATTCCCCATTTGTATGCAGTAATTGGAGGTTCAATGGGTGGAATGCAAGTATTACAATGGGCAATTTCATATCCTGAAATGGTTAGAAATGCAATAATGATAGCTTCCGGAGCATATTCAACACCTCAACAAATTGCATTCAATGCAGTCGAAAGAAGAGCAGTAATTGAAGACCCTAACTGGAATGAAGGAAACTATTATGATTCAGATAAACGGCCTGATCAGGGATTATCAGTAGCACGAATGATAGGACATATCACATATTTAAGTAACGAGTCAATGTATGAAAAATTTGGTAGAAGGCTTCAAGACAAAAATCAGTTCAGTTATGATTTTAGCAATGAATTCCAAGTTGAAAGTTATTTGGAGCATCAAGGTTTTTCTTTTACTAAAAAATTTGATGCAAACAGTTATCTTTATTTAACAAAAGCATTAGACTATTTTGATGTTAGAAAAAATAATTCTTTAGAAGAAGGTTTAAAACCAATTACAGCAAGAATGCTCATAATGTCAATTACATCAGATTGGCTATATCCTCATGAACATATGGAAGAAATAGTCTTGGCTCTTCGTAGTAATGATGTTGATGTCAGTTATTCTAGATTAAATTCAGAATATGGTCATGATGCATTCTTAATAGAAAATGGTCAAATGAATTTCATTATCAGCAATTTTTTATCTAAAGCCAGAGTAAAAGACATAATGAATACCAAAGTTGTTACCTTACAGGATGATAAAACAGTTAAAGAAGCAGCTCAGTTAATGCTTACTGAAAATAGAACACATATTCCAGTTGTGGATTCAAAAAATAAGATAGTTGGTATTATCACAGCATGGGACTTATCTAAGGCAATAGCATTAAATACCGATAATATAGATCATATAATGACTAAGGATGTTTTTACCTGTTTTGAATATGATTCTATTAATGAAGTTGCCAAAAAAATGGAAGAACACAATATATCGGGGTTACCTGTAATAAATAGAGATAACCAAGTTATTGGTAACATTACTACTACTCATCTTTCTAATTTATTCGATTTTGAATAAAATCGTTATTCTTTTTTTTAAATATAATTTTTTTAAAATTAGTTTTTTGATTTAAAAGGAGGTTATTTTGTAAATATTTAATATATTTACATATCTTCGAATCTGTCTTCAAGTTTTTCAAGAACACCTGGAAGACTAGTGTATTCCATTTCATCAGAAGGTAATCTGTGAGGTTCGAATGGACCATGTCTTCTCATATAGTTTGCTACTTTTGTTGCAGTTTTTCTTGCTTCATCAAATGCTGGGTCTGCAAACATGTCTGTTGGTCCAACAAGTTGAGCATTGTTAACTTGGAAACCAAGTCCAATTACACGAGGAGGTCCGTCAAATCTTACAGGTCTTGCATCTGCTTCTCCAACAGGCATTAAAGGTCCGTTATGTGATCCTCTCATCCATCCACTTACTAAGTGTGGGAATGCAAATGGTTCGGAAGTTTCTCCAGCAGCTGGGAATCCTGATTGTGATCTTACAATTGCTACTGGGTCATCTTTTCCTATGTATTTTCCTGCCATGAGGTTTAATCTGTCGGTACTTACTGCTGCTGCAATTTCACCATCTGATCTTCTGAATATTCTTTTTATTACGTATCTTCCTGTAGAACCGATTAATGCTAATAAGTCATACATTTCATCTGGACAGGACATTGTAACTTTTCTGTTTTCAATTACATCGTATACTTCAAAGTCGAATCCACCGTGTAATGTAGGGTCAATTACTAATCCTGCAGTGTTAAATGGGTCTGCAAACATTCTGAATAATGGTAAGTTAAATGCTCCCGGTTCTGTTTTGTCACAGCAGTATGCAAATACAGGGTCTGATCCTCTTTCTTCAAATTCTATTTCTGCACTTCCTGGACCCATACCTTTGATGTTTCCACTGAATGTGTCGGATAATAAATCTTGACCTGCACCGTATAATTTAAGTCCTTTTGCTACTTCTGCACCAGCCATGAATGTGTCAAATGCTAATTTATGTACTTCTTCATTGTCTGGACCATTTGTGTGGGTCATGATCATGTCTATATCGTCACCACAGTTGGTTATATAGAAATCGGTTAATAATCCTTCTTCTTTTGCTTTGGATAAATATTCATTACATTTGTCTTTTAATAATTGGTGTGTTACTGTGTGTCCACCTACACTACCAATATCTGCTTTTATTATACTTACAGTAGTTTTCATAATGTACCTCCTCGGTAAAAAATGTGAAATTGATTATTTTATTCAAAAATGCTCAATTAAGCATTTTGTCCTATTTATATGTGTGGTTAAATCTTTTATAACCTCTGAAAATAGGCTTGAATAAATTTTCTAAATATATATTAATATTTTTGTTTTAATGCTTATAAATTTATTTCTATTAAACTTCTTTTTAATAATGAATATTTCATTCATTTTTTATTGAATTTACAAGTTTCGTATTATTTCATTACTAATTTCTTCAGTAGTGTTTGAACCACCTAAATCGGGTGTTTTGATTTTTTCTTCGTGAATGACCTTTTCAACTGCTTTTTTAATTGTTTCTGCTTCATTTTGTAATCCTAAAAATTCTAACATTAAACAACCGGATAATATCATGGCGATAGGGTTTGCTTTATTTTGTCCGGCAATGTCTGGTGCAGAACCATGTACTGGTTCAAATAATCCTCTTTCAGTTCCTATATTTGCAGATGGGATTAAACCTAAACTTCCAAGTAATCCACCACCCTGATCAGATAAAATGTCTCCAAAAAGATTTGTTGTTACTATTATATCAAATTGTTCTGGATTTGTAATAAGGTACATTGCTGTAGCATCAATATAATAATCATTAGCTTTTATTTGGGGATATTCAGTTGCAATTTTATAAAATGATTTCTTGAAAACGCCATCAGTTAATGGTAGAACATTTGATTTATGTGATGCTGTAACTTTTTTTAATTTTGTTTTTTCAGCATATTCAAATGCATATCGGCATATTCTTTCAGAACCTTTATATGTTATTTTCCTAATTGCTATAGCCTCATCACCATAATCTTCTTCTAAGTGTGAATATAATCCTTCAGAATTTTCTCTAATAATTGTGAAGTTAATTTTTGGATTTTTATATGATTTTATGGGTCTTTGGTTAATGTATAAATCTAATTCTTTTCGAAGAGTAACTATTGCACTTTTTTGTTCGGGTATTGATGTAACTGCACCAAATAATGTTGAATCACTATTTTTACATGATTTTATAGTATCTTCAGGTAAGTTTGTACCATATTTCTTATAACATTCTTTTCCTGCTTCCTTAGGGATAAAATCAAATTTAGCATTAGTAGTTTCTAAAATATTTATAGTTGGTTTCATTACTTCTAAACCAATTCCATCGCCAGGTATTGTCGTAATCTTATACAATTTATTTCTGCTCCTATTTTTGTATTGTAATAATATCTGTAATGATTAATTATTTATATTATCTTGTTAAATATTTACTTAGTATAAATGATGATGAAAAAATAAATTAGTTTTCACAATGGTGATTAATATGAGTAAAGAAGAAATAATTGGTGCAATTGCTAATCTTGATGATGATGATGAATTTGTTAGACTAGAAGCAGAAAGTACAATTGCAATGTATATGCCTGACGAAATTGATGTTTTACATGAAGAAGTTTTAAAAGAAGAGCTTCCAAAAAATACTAAATTAACTATTGTTGAATTATTGAGAGGTTTAAAAGATCCTTCTTCTATAGAAGTATTTGTAAAGTTATTAAATGATAGAAATAAATGGGTTAGAAGACAATCTAGTTCTGCATTAGCTGATTATGGTGAAGATGCTGTTGAACAATTATTAACAGTTGTGGATGATGAAAATTGGAGAGCTCGTGGTGGAGCAGTATGGGCTTTAGCTAAAATTGCAGATCCTTCAACTTTGGATGTATTTATTAAAGCTTCACAAGATGAAAAAAGTTTTGTTCGTTCTGGATCAGTATTTGGTTTAGGAAACATTGGTGGGGAAGAAGCTATAGAAGCTTTAAAAGTTTTAGCTGAAGATGAAGAAAGCGGTTATGTTAAAGCTAATGCAATAACATTCCTTGAAAAATTAGAAGAGTAAAAAAATTTGATTATTTTTTATAATTATTCTAGACTTATTTTTGATTTTTTTACAAGTATAAAAAAATTTTCTTTTTTTATTTAAATATCTTTTATTTTATTTATTATTTATTATTATTTTGTTAATTTAAGTAAAGTTTTTCATTGAAATTTAAATATTAAACATTAAATATTATTGTAAACAAATATAATATTATAATATTTTATTTAATTAATTTTTTTAGGAATGGTATTGATGGTGAAAATAACAATTATGGGAGCATCTGGAACTATAGGAAAAAATGTTGCTTTTACATTGGCTGAAGAAGATGTTATTGATGAAATAATAATGTATTCACGTGAAAGCAGTCATGAAAGAGTAAAGGGAGAAGTAATGGATATGTATGATGCTCTTGCTGCTGAAGACATTGATAGTGTATTAACGCCATCATGTAATATAGAAGATATTGCAGGTTCAAAAATAGTACTAATAACATCCGGAGTTCCCAGAGTTCCAGGTTCAAAACGATTGGATTTAGCAATTCCAAATGCTAAAATAATCAAGGAATATTCTAAAGACATAGCAAAATATGCTCCAGATTCAATTATACTAGTTGTAACTAATCCTGTTGATGTAATGACTTCAATAGCATTAGAATATTCAGGTTTTGATAAAAGCAGGGTAATTGGTTTAGGTAATCACTTAGACTCTTTAAGATTAAAAACAATCCTTTCAAAACACTTCCATATCAATAGTGGAGAAATACATACAAGAGTAATTGGAGAACATGGAGATCATATGGTTCCATTATTAAGTTCAACAACAATTGGCGGTATTCCTTTAAAATTTTTTGTTGAATCAACCGATTTGGACGTTCCATATTTGGTCGAGAGATTAAAAAATGCTGGTGGAAATATTATTTCTAAGAAGGGAGCAACTGAATATGGACCATCATATGCAATATCAAATTTAATTTCTACTATTGTAAATGATAGTAGAAAGATATTAACAGTAAGTACTTATTTGGAAGGTGAAGTAGAAGGTGTCTATGATGTATCTTTAGGGGTTCCCGTTATTTTATCTAAAAACGGAATTCATTCTATTATACCAGTACGAATGGTTGATGATGAACGTTCAGAGTTCTTTGATGCTGCACGAACTGTTAAAAAGTGTACTTATAAAATCAAAGAATTATTAAATGAAAATTAAAGTATAAATTTGAATGTTTTTTTTTGGAAATATTTATTAATAAAAAAGACATAACTATATGTAATGATTAATCATTATAATTTTAATTATTTTGATATGAGGTATTATTATGAAAGTAGCTATAATAGGTGGAACAGGTTCACAAGGTTTAAATTTGGGAAAACGATTGGCTATAGCTGGTGAAGATGTTATAATTGGAAGTCGTAAAGAAGAAAAAGCTTTAACAAAAGTTGAAGAAACATTAGAACTTTTAAAAGATTATGAAAATATTAAAATGGTTGGAATGTCAAATGAGGATGCTGCAAAAGAAGGCGAACTTTTAATACTCACAGTACCCCTCGCTGCACAAAAACCAACATTACAATCAATTAAAGAATTTGTAGGAGAAAAAATATTAATAGATGCAACAGTACCATTAGAAACAGCTATCGGGGGATCACCAGCAAGATTTGTTGATTTAATGGAAGGATCAGCAGCTGAAAGAACTGCAAAAATTCTTAAAAAGACTGGAGTTAAAGTAGTTGCTGGATTTAACAATATTAGTAATTCACACTTGGAGAACATACCAGAACCAATAGACTGTGACTGTCTTATAGCTGGAGACAGTAATGAAGCAAAATTAGTCGTTAAGGAATTAGTGGAAAAAATCCCTGGAGTAAAATGTATTGACTGTGGTAAACTTGAAAAAGCAAGAATGATAGAAAAAATAACACCACTACTAATAGGTTTAAACATAAAATACAAGTCACATTATGGTGGATTAAGAATTACTGGTATAAATTTTGAATAGGTAATTCTTAACTAATTATCTCTTTTTTATTAAAATTTTAAACTCTTTTTTTCTAAATTTAAAAATTTCAATTCATTATTTTAAACTATTTTTAAAAAATTAAAATGGTGGGGGTTATTAAAGATAATGAAATAGTAGGGTTTAGGGTGATTAGGGGAGATTGTTTTATAATTATTATAGATAATTATTCTATTCAAATTGAAAACAATTATATTACAATGCATCATCACCCCTTTCTCCAGTTCTAATTTTTATTACTTCTTCTACATTTTTAATAAATATTTTTCCATCTCCTATATGGCCAGTACGTGCTGCTTCACAAATTGTTTCTACAACATGATCTACAACGGAATCATGGACTACCGTAACAATTTTTACTTTTGGAAGAAGATCTATTCTGTAGCTTTTTCCACGATATTTTTCTTCAATACCTAATTGTTCTCCTCTTCCTTTAACGTCTACAACGGTTATACCTTTACAGTTTGTAGTTTCTAATGCTTCTTTCACAGCATCTAATCTTTCACTTCTAATTATAGCAGTTATTTCTTTCATTTTGTCACGTTCCTTATATTCTGTAACCTAATTCTTCATGTTCTTTTACATCTAATCCTTCTATTTCAGTTTGTTCATCTACTCTTATACCTACTGTTTTGTCCAGTACTTTGGCAATTACATATGTTAATATGAATGAATAAATTGCTACTGCCACAATACTTATTATTTGTATTGTTACTTGGCTAGGATTACCGTATATTAATCCTGCTACTCCACCAATTGCAGGTGAGGCGAACACTCCTGTTAGTATTGCTCCCCAAGTACCTGATAAACCGTGTACTCCAAATGCATCTAATGCATCGTCGTAACCTAATTTTGGTTTTAGGTATGATATTGCGAAGTAAGATACAAATACTGTTGTAAATCCTATTATTATGGCTGCTGGAATATCAACGAATCCTGCAGCAGGTGTAATTGCTACAAGTCCTGCAACTGCACCTGTTGCTGAACCTAGTACGGTTGGTTTTCCAGATTTCCATATGTCTATTATTATCCATCCTATCATTGCTGTAGCTGCTGCTACGTTGGTGGTTAGTAATCCGTTTGCTGCGAGTCCGTTTGCTGCTAGTGCTGATCCACCGTTGAATCCAAACCATCCGAACCATAGTAATGCTGCACCTATTACAACATATCCGAGGTGGTGAGGAAGTAACCTTTGGTCTTTTCGTGGACCTAATACAAGTATTAATGCAAGTGCAGCTATACCTGAGTTAAGATGTACTACTGCTCCTCCTGCGAAGTCTAGTGCTCCTAGCTGGTATAACCATCCGCCTCCCCATACCCAATGGGCTACTGGTACGTATACGAGTGTTAACCATAGTATTATGAAAAGTATCCATGCTTTTGCTTTCATACGTCCTACTATTGCTCCAGAAATTAATGCTACTGTTATAGCTGCAAACGTTGCTTGGAATGCAACGAATAATAGTTCTGGTATTGTTGTGTCTGGGTGAAGCATATCCAATCCTATTCCTGCAAGGAAGAAGTTTGTTGGTGCTCCTATAAATCCCTGTATTGTATTTCCAAATGCAAATTGGTAACCGTATATTACCCAAATTACACTTGCAATTGCGAATGCAGTAAGAGATAAGAACATTGTGTTCAAAACATTTTTCTTTTTGCTCATACCTCCATAAAATAATGCTAACCCTGGAAGGGTCATTATCATGACTAATGCTGTGGATATTAAAATCCATGCGGTGTCTCCTGTGTTTAGTAACGTTTCTGCTACCATTAAAATCCTCCATCTAATATTTTTTTGGTTATGCTTCTATGTTTTAATTATTTCTTTTTAGTTTACAATATATTTTTAAAAAGATAACAGAAGTAGGAAGCATACTTCCGATAATAATAGTTTATCCTAAATAGTATATAAACTATTTGTTTTTTTTTCTTGAAAACAAATACATTTTCAAAAATTTAATATTTTTAGTGAAATTAGGTTTAATGTTTTCTATCAATTCATTTCTAATTGTTAAGTTAAGATTATGGGGATTAGTTATTGCGTGTAACTATTCTTAAGTTGATTATATACATTTCATTATAATAAATGTGATAAAATAGAAAATTTAAAATTTAAAAAAATGGAAGTCTAGGTTTCAACTTCCTAAACAAAAATTAGTTAAATTATTGGTTTTTAAGATATACATCTTGTAATGCTGCAACTCCTGCTCCAGCATCAAATTCAAATCCAAATTCTTTCAATGTCATTTCAAGACATGTGAAGGTCATTGCTAGTTCTTGTAAGCCAGTAACACCCATATGGCCTATTCTGAATATGTTTCCACTAAGGTGGTCTTGTCCACCAGCTAATTCGATTTGGTATTTGTCTCTCATTGTTCCACGTAATTGGGAGTCTGTAACGCCTTCAGGCATTTTTATACCAGTAAGTGTGTTGGAATAATCTCCTTCACGTGCAAATAGTTCTAAACCTAATGCTTTTGCTGCTTCCCTTGTAGCTTCTGCACCAGTATGGTGACGTTTAATACGTGCATCTAATCCTTCTTCAAGAACCATACTTAAGGCTTCATTCATTGCATATGTCATGGATACACTAGGTGTGTAAGGTGTTTGTGATTTTTCACCACTTTTTCTCATTTTTTTCATGTCTAAGTAGTATGTTGGAGATTCTACTTTGTCAACCGTATTCCAAGCATCATCACTTAATGTAAGCATACTCATTCCAGGAGGTGCTGCAATACATTTTTGTGATCCGGATAAACAAATGTCTAATCCATATTCATCTACTTTTACTGTGTCTCCAGCAAGAGAAGATACGGTGTCAACAACAAATAGGGTATCATAGTCTTTCATGATTTCTCCAACTTCCTTAATAGGGTTTACTACTGCAGTTGAACTTTCATTGTGAATCAGGGTTAATGCTTTTGCATCATCATTTTCTTCTACAACTCTTTTAATTTCTGCAGGATCTGCTGCTTGTCCCCATGGTACTGTTACTTCTATGGATTCTCCACCGAATACTTCTGTTAACTGTTGGAGCCTTTCACCGAATTTTCCTCCAACAACATTGATTACTTTGTCACCTTTTTCAACAATGTTTGCAATTGCTGCTTCCATTGCGGATGTTCCAGAACCTGTTAGGAAGTATGATTTGTTGTCTGTTTGGAATACTTCAGACATCATAGCTGTGGTTTCATCTAAAATTTCTCCATATGCTGCTCCTCTGTGGTTTGTTATTGGTTGAGCCATTGCATCTAAAACTCGTTTTGGAACAGTTGTTGGTCCAGGAATCATTAATAAAATATCTTCCATTGGGAATATTCCTCCAAATAATATTATTTTTTTTATATAAACGTTTATTTAAAAAATATAATAAGGCTAGTAAAATATACTTAAATTAAATACTTGTATATCTTAATCTTAACTAAACTTACTATGATGATATTTATATTTTTTATACTTTTTTAATGTATGGGAAAAGGATTGCCTATTGGATTTAATTTGAATATATTATTAAGTTAATTGTTATAAATTATTAATAGTGGATTTTTATGTGTAATGTAAAATATAATAATTGGGATTATTGGTATCCGTTAATAATGGATGATTTTGGTTTTAGCAGGGTTGATGATGAATTATCTGCAAAAATATTAAATGACGAAATTAGAAAAATTGGTAAATTTGATATTAATCATGTACATGTTAATAATCAATGTATTATTTTTGGTGCAGGTCCTTCAATTAAAAAACATATAGGTTATATTAAAGAGCATGTTTTTATAGAAAACTATACTTTAATTGCTGCTGACGGTGCAACTACTGCACTTATTGAAGAAGGAATTATACCTGATTTCATTGTCACAGATTTGGATGGAAAAATAGGAAGTATAATTGAAGCTAATAAAAGGGGGTCTGTATTATATGTCCATGCTCACGGTGATAATATTGATAAAATAGAGAAGTATCTTCCAAAGTTGGATAAAATTATCCCAACATGCCAATCAAATCCTTTTGATTTGCTTGAAAATTATGGTGGCTTTACTGATGGGGATAGAGCGGCTCATATTGCAGTTTATTCTTTGAAAATGACTAAAATTATTCTGGCCGGAATGGATTTTGGTGATATAATTACTAATTATTCAAGACCTGAAATTGGCGTTAAATTAAAACAAGCGGATGAAATAAAGAAAAAAAAGTTATTTTATGCGAAAATTTTAATAAATTCCTTAAAAAAAGAAAATGTCCAAATTGAATTCACTGATTTAACAGATTCAACTTAGATTCCTTAACACTTAATATGAAAATGATTTTTAGATATTAACAAAAATATATTATTAAATAATTCTTTTTTGTATAGTAATAATATAAATCTTTTCTTTAATAAATACTTTCATTAAATTAATAATAATTGCTTTAATATCAATAATTTAAATTTGTAATTAATTAAAAAGAAAAAATAAATAACTGTGACTTGAATGACATTATTCACATCACAATTTAATTGTATGTTTTGTGGGTACAATTAGTTCTTTGTAAAAAGGGTTTAATATATGCTTATCAATAAATTGTTAATCTTGGATTAATTATGATAAGAAGATTTTATAAGTTTTATTGAAAACGAACTATTTTCTAAATAATAAAAAATGAAATTAATTTTAGCTCTATAATAATTTTTTGTAAAAAAAGTTAACTGTGACTATATAATTTATATTATATAGAAATTATATGTTCAATCACAATTTTAATAAAAATGTTCTGTGGGTACAATTAAATATTGGTCTAAACTTTAATATATATTATGGTCTAAATTTTATAAAATTTACATTACATTCATTAAATTTATTTTGTAATTCTATTTTTTAATAATTATTCTTACGATATCATGATCTTCTAGAACGTGTTCTAAACCAACTTTTTGTCCCGGAAATTTTACAGATTTGCCCCAAACCTTAGCAAATTTGAAATTTTTAACGAAATCTCTATGTAATTTACGTGCAACATCTTCTATGGTAGAACCTTTTCGAATAATTAATGGTTCATCCATATCTGCTTTTTTACCTTGAGGTTTAAGGTATAATCTAATCAAATCCAAATCAACAAAAATTCTTTCTTTAAGTTCATCCATCTTTATTCCATCATCTGCTGAAACAAATAATGCATCAGGTAACTTTTTCTTAAGTTCAGCTAACTGCTCTTCGCTTGCTAAATCAATCTTGTTAACAACAACAGTCATAGGAATATATGCACGATTAGGTTCCATTGCATCGATAAACCTATCTATAGTTACATCTTCTCTTAAAACAACATCCGCACTATGAATACCATATTCACTTAAAATGGAGTGAATAGTCTTTTCATCTAAATGGGTTAATTCAACTGTTGAAACAATATTTAAACCACCCATTTTTTTCTTAGATACTTTGACATTAGGTGCTATTTCATTAGGTCTTACACCAATATTTCTAACTTCCTCTAAAATAACGTCCATGTGTTCTGGTTGGAAAACATCTAAAACCATAATAATTAAATCAGCATTTCTAGTAGCGGATAATATTTCACGACCTTTACCTTTTCCTTTGGATGCTCCTTTAATAATCCCTGGTATGTCTAAAATTTGTATTTTAGCATCTTCATACTCCATAATGCCCGGAACAATATCTAATGTTGTGAATTCATAAGCACCTACTTTAGAATTTGCGTTAGTTAAATAATTTAAAATGGTTGATTTTCCAACTGAAGGAAATCCTAACAGTACTGCAGTGGAATCTCCACTTTTTCTAACTAAGAATCCTTCCCCTTTTGTTGATGAACTATTACGTTTTTCAATTTTTTCTTTAAGTTGTGCAATTTGTGCTTTTAGTTTACCAATATGGTGTGATGTTGCCTTATTTTTTTGAGTTTTCTTAATTTCCTCTTCTATTTGTTTAATTCTATCTTCAGCTGCTGACATATTTTCACACCATTTTAATTCATTAAAATAAATTATTATATTATATATTCATTTGTATTTCTTTCTTAATATTCTTATCTAAAATTATTGAAGATTTTTAAAGAAAATTATTTATAACTAATGTTATATAGTATTGTATAGGATTATATGGGCGTTTATGTTTTAAATATTGTCAAAGGGACGTTATTTTATACATTTTATAAAAATTTATCATAATATTAAAAATTGTATAATTTTATAACGGATATTATTTGTTTAATTAAACAATTTTCAACGTTAAATAAAGATGGGGTTAAAAAAAATGGTATATCAGATCACAATCGAAAAAGATTTTGAAAAAAAATTAGAGCAAATAAAAAGTTTAAAATTCAGG
Source organism: Methanosphaera sp. (assembly GCA_017430835.1). The sequence goes on along the minus strand of JAFRMD010000095.1, from coordinate 54,618 downwards.
GAATATACTCGTTTTTTAAAAAAAATAGATGAAATTAAACACTTTGCTTGCATAAGGAAAAATCATAAAACAAGATTTAATACTTTTGATAAACCATTACAAAATTATAAATGGGTAGAGATTGACGATAAAATCTTAATATTTACTTTAAACCCAATAAAACAAGAATTGCATTTATGTGATTATTTGCCAAAAGAAGAAGTTTTTGAATAGAAAACTTATTATAATTCGATTTTTTAAAAAAAAGTAATAAGAAATTAATAACAAAATTAAGCTACTATTTCTTTCCATGGTTTTATATAAACTCCAGATAGTAAACCATTATTAATGGAACTGTTTGAAATAATTGTGGAGTAGATATATACTAAATTCATAAAACCAATTTTACCACTTTCAACTTCAACAGTACTAGGACAGGATTGGGTGTCATTAATTTCTTTTAAGATATTGTCAGTAATTTTAACATAATCCTCTTTACTAATTAATACTTCTTGTGTAATGTTTTCACTAGATAATTCTGGAGTTTTGGCCCATGTTAACTCAACATCTTCATTATTGTTGTTGTTTAGTTGGGCAACGGTTTTTGCTAATAAATTAAATAAGTTTCCAATGGTAACTTCTATATTATTAATTAATATTTTACCAGGTAATCTTTTATTGGTTTCAATCCATTTAATTAATCTGTAACAAGCATTTTGTAAATCACTAATAGGAATTAAGATAGGATCTGCTTTTTCAATAATGATTTTAGCACTTTTACTAGCTGGAGCACATTCATCATTTCCACCATAAATAACTTCTAACTTGTATTCTTCATCGTGAAAACTACTGAAATCAAAAGCTTCAAAGAATTTACCATCTTCAATAACTTTGTTAAAATAAGTAATGTTATCTAATTTAACTGCTACCCTACCACTGACTGGATTATTGTTTTCATCAGTTACATTAAATGATATGGTTCCTTTTTCCCATTCTTTTACTTTAATATCTTCTAAATTAATAATTGCATCCATATACTTCACCGTCTATTGCTTATGATAATATAGTGATAAATTCTTCTGAAAATTATCATTTAATAATCTTTATTATATTAATATATGTAACTTATTTTTTAAAATAGTATTGATAATTAATTAGTTTTTTTTTGGTAAAAAAAATGTTGAAGTTAATTATATTATACTCATGGATTGTAAAATAGATAATATAATCATTATTATGATTGGTATGGCTAGGTACAATATGCTTTGTACGGATAGTTTTTTCTTTGATAAATATATGGTACTTTCACTATTATAACCTCTACTGGCCATACTGGCATATACTGATTCTCCTCGTTCATAAGCTCTTAAAAACATCATCAAAAAGAGGTAACCTACTTGTTTTAGTTTCCACATATATGGAGTACTGTTGGTTAGTGAAAAACACCTACTACTTTGAGCTTGTCTAATACTTGTTAATTCGTCATAAAATAAGAATATGAATCTAACAAATAATGAAAAAATCATAGCAAACTCATTTGGCATGTGTAATCTTCTAAAGGCTTCAGCAATATCTTTCATAGGGGTTATGTATGAAAATAATACAATTGAAGTTACACTAACAGTTAATCTTGCCATTAATAATTCAGCAAATAATAGGCCTTGTAAAGTAATGTTAATTCCAAAAGGCAATGTGTATAAAACTTCTCCTGGTTGGATAAACGGTTGAAAAATAGCTATAAAGAATCCAAATGGAAGTATAAGAATTACTCTAATTAAAGCGTCTTTAAGTGATATCCTTGAAATAAGTATAAGGATAATTAAATATAATTCAAGAACTAGGAATACCATGTAATTGGAGGATGTTACAGCAAACAGTATTATTAATATTAAAACGATTAGTTTAATTCTGCTGTCAATATTGTGGAGAATTCCATTTTGATTGGACATGTATTCTTGTTTTCTTAATTCTTCAACACTTACCAAAATATCATTCCTCCTTTTACTAATTACTTATTATATATTTAATATTTAATAAAAATAGTTTAAAATGAAATGGATGTTTAATCATAATAAAATGATTTCAATCATCCACTTGGGGGTTTATTTTTTTTTACTTACTAGGTAGAATACTCCATAAGCAAGAAGGAGTGTTAATATAACACCTACAACTAAACATCCAACGCCAACTAATGGATTATCTTCAAGTCCTTCGAGAGTATAATCAGGCATAATAGGTTGGATTGCTTGTTCTGCTTCTAAAGCAGTTGGATTTAAATGTTCGGCTGAAGCTTCAAGTCCATCCGGATCACCAGAAGCTAAAAATGGTGATAAAATACAGACTATTAATGCTATAATAAGTATTCCTATGTAAATATTTTTATTTTCCATATTATCACCTATTCCATGCTAATAAATCGGGTCTAACCGATTCTAATCCTTTAATAATTACTACAGTAATTATACCTTCTATAACACCAATCATTGCATGGTATCCTCCCATGAAGAATAAACCATCAATTAATGGGAATGTTCCACTTAATGCCATTTCAATTGCAGCTACTAATGCGGCTATGAAACAGCCAGCCCATGCTGCTATGAATATACTTGGTGTTTCACCAATTTTATCTTTAAGTCCTACGAATCCATAATAACCTACAAATCCGCCTACTACTCCCATGTTAATGATATTTGCTCCAAGTGCAGTTATTCCTCCGTCTCCGAAGAATAATGCTTGTAGTACTAAAACTACTGACAATACTATTATTGCTGCATAAGGACTACAGAATATCATTGCGACTAAAGCAGCACCAAGTAAGTGTCCACTTGATCCGAAAGGAACTGGTAGGTTAAATGATTGTATTGCAAATATTCCAGCAGCTAATACTGCAAGTAATGGTATATATTTATCGTCTAAATTGTCTTTACTCCATTTAACTGAGAAGTAAAGAGCTACTATTGCTATTATGTATAATATAATACATAGTGGCATACTTATAAAACCATCAGGTATATGCAATTTATTGCCTCCATAAATATTAATTTTAAATCTTCAATGTAATACATTTTCATTTATTTTTATTAAGTATACTTATTTAAAATATTTATTGAATGTAATATATAAAGTGTTCTATTTTAAAGCTTAATGCTAAGGTTATATGATAAATTAGTTAATACTTTGGTATGGTTTTTAATATAAATAAGTAATAATTAATAATTTTGGCTAAAAAAAGCATATATTTGTAATACTTTAATACAACTATTTAAACGAAATAAAAAAAAGTATTACTTTTAAAAATATTTGTATTATAATTTAATTAAAAAAAATTAAAGGATGAAAAAAACCTATTTAACATTAAGTTCATCTTCAGAAAACTCTTCAGATTGTCTTGAAACAAGATCACTCATTTCTTTCTCTTTATCAGCATAGAAATCAGGATCATGAATTGGACAACATTTAAGTTTAGCATATGGTGAATATAAATCAGTAATTTCACTTTCGTTAATATCACGAATATCTTTTAATCTTCTTAAAATTGTAAGAATAGTACCATCTTCCATAAGTTTTCCAAGGAAACCAGGTCTTACATTTTCTTTCTGCATAATTAGATACACAATTTTTTGAATAGTTAAAAGGTCAAGTCTTTTAATTAATTCATGGTTGTTAATATAATTCCAACCTTTTTCTTCCCAATCTTTAAGGTTATCAAATGTTTTATAAATGTTTTCTTGATAAAGATCGTCTTTAAAGAAGTCAGCTTCATCATCATAGATTCTTTGACCACCTTCAACATGTACAAATTCATTATCAGTATCTTCAAAGTATGGTAAATACTCAAGGATAATATCAACATTCTGAATATTTGGGAATTTGAAAATGTTACCGAATGATTTGTTAAGTCCCATTTGCAGTGTCTTATAGTCAAGAACTTTGATGTGTGATTTTTCATCATTAAATAAAGCATGATCCCAAACAACGAGAATGTTTCTAATGTCCTCTGTAGCTTTACATTTGTATTTAATTTGATTATCAGTAATTCTTTCAATTTCAAGTAATAAATAACTTATACGAGTTAAATTTTGTGCTTTAACAGAGTTAGTCATACGAAGACAAATATAAGGATATTTAAGCAGTGGCTTAAACTTAGCCTCTAATTCTTCAGGTAAATCATGGAAGAAAATTTCCATCTGTGTTGTATGTTCCATATTATTTTCTTCAACTTGGTAATAGTACTGAGCAAGTTCTTTTACACCAGCTTTTCGGAATTTAATGCTACCTTTTGTTGTTTCAAGAACTTCTAAAGTGTTAAGTAAAACATATAATTCAAATATTTTATCATTGCTCATTGCAACTAGAATCTCTTTTAGAATTGTATTATATAATTCCATTTTACTAGGGAAAACAAATAATTCGTCAAATACTTCATATGATCTTGCAAGGTTAAATTTCTCATCAGTATTTTTACAAGCAGTTTCAAGTAAATAAATATCTATAATGTCTGGAGTTTCAACATTTGAGAAAATATCATCGTTTAAGTATTCACTAATTAGTTTTTTGTTTTCGAGAATATTTTTGTTAATAGCATCTAACTTATCTTTTTCAAAGTTTTTATTTGTAAGATTAATGGTATCATCGTTTTTGATACTTTCAAACATATATTTAACAAGACCAACAATTTCGGTGTAAGGAGTGCTGTTTGTATCGAGTTTAGAAGTAATGTCTTTTAAAGCATCAAAATTATTTATTAAATCTTGGGTTTCCGGAATGTTTAAGAAATAATTTATTTTAAAAGCATTCAATTCTCGTTCATTAATCTCAATGATTTTGCTCATTATTTCTGCTTCATCTTTGAATATTTTAGTAAACAAATAATGATGTAATCTAGTTTCCACGTAATTAAATACGGTTTGTCTATCATAATTTGTCCAAATTTCTTTTAATTCTTCAACCATATTTATACTCTCCATATTTTTAAATCATTTGAATAATTTTTTCATAAAATATTCTTTATTTAATTAAAGGTTAATTATCTAATATGTTATATTTTATATACAAAATAATATTTAAAATTGGTTTTAATTAATTAAGATAGTGAGGAATCAATATATTATTGCAGTAACTAATGTCAAGTATTCTGGAAGTTTTCCTTTTTCTATGTCAATCCACTTCAATTCTAAATTAAATAAATTTGTTGTTGTTTTTTCAACTAACGCTCCTATAGACTCCAAACTACTTCTTTTAATATCTGGGAATCTGCATGATAAGCCATCTTTTTTACTGCATTCAGTACAAATGTCACAAAAACCTGCAGATAAGTATAAACCATGTCTTTCTTTTTCAAGTTTCAAGAATTCATTTCTATCTGCTTTCTTTTCTATTTTCATAATTTCAGTGATTACACTGTTTAATTCATCAGTAGGATATGTTTTTGAATAGAATTTGTCATCAATAATAATTTTTCTTAAATTCATTGAATATAATCATATTTTTTCCAATATTCTAGTGGATTCTCTTCAAATTCGGGACAAGCCTAATTGTTATTGTAGTGGGGACATTCTTTACACTAATCTAATGTAATGTCAATATTAACATAGTTTTTAAAGTATTCTCTAATATCAAGAATCTTCGAATATTTTTCAACAGAATACATTTCATTAATCATAATAATTAACCTAGTTCCATTTTTTTCCTAAAGACTATTTAAAAAATTGATTGGTGGTGGGGATATAAATAATTTATAATAATGTTTTAGCTAATTCATGAGCTTCTTCACGTTTGGATTCCAAATCTTCAAACATATCTTTTAAATATTCACTAGCACATTGTTTGCAGTTTCCACACAATATTTCACCGGCAAGACATTTGTTGCGAATTTTTTCTAGTTGTTTGTCATCTTCTACAAGATGATAAACAAGTAATTCATAAATAGAACATTTATCTGGTTCTCCACCAAGTTCTTTTTGTTCTTTAAGACTTTCTCTTCCGCCCGTTTTTGCACTTTTTACTTTTTTAGTAGCATCTTTCAATGAATCAGTAAGATAAATGGCAGTTTTTGGTTTGCTACTGCTCATTTTTTCACCAGTTAAACCTGTCATGAAACGATGGAATGTTGCTGAAGGTTCAATAAAACCAAGTTCTTCATTAAACTTTGCTGCCAAATCCCTAGTTAATCGGATGTGGGGATCCTGATCCGGTCCAACGGGAACTATAACCGGTTTTGGTCCACCATATTTTTCAAGTTGGGGATGAAGGATATCGGCAACTTGTAATAGTGGTGTGTAGATATGAGCAATGTTGGTACTATTATCAAAGCCATAAATACTTCTCATTTGACTAAATGTAACTTTTTTACCAATAAGATAAGCTAAATTTTTAACATCTTCATTTTCTGATTGTAAATACAAGTGGAAATTCTCTTTTGTAACATCAAGACCCAATGCAATATAATTTTCGATATACTCATATAATGCAAGTTCTCTGGATTCTTTTTTACTAATTCCACGTGCAGCATAAGCTTCCATATCTGCAATAGAAAGGTAAATGTCAGAACCCTTTTTCTGGTACCATTTCAGTTGGTCAACTACCATTTTATGACCAATATGCATTTTACCACTAGGCATCATGCCCGTCATTGTAGCAAAATCTTTATTATTGTTTAAAGCATCAGTAATTTTCTTATAATCTCTTTGACCGAAGATAATACCTCTGGTCATTAATTTACTTGGATTTGGTATTTCGTTTACAACATCCTTAAAAGATTCAATACCAAATTGTTCCGTTAATTTTTCATAATCAATAATTGAAGAACCCCATGGGTCAATCATATCCATATTTATCACTCCTGTTACTCTTATGGTTTAGTCCATTCTATATCATAATATGTAATGTCATATTCATCATCAACAACAGCCAGAAGTAATGTTTTTCTTACTCCATGTGCAACACGAACATAACTGGAAAAATCTCTTACCTTAATTTCTTGTTCTTCTGATAAAATTTTTACTAAAAAACTGGAATGTCCATCACCAGGAGAATGACCTCTTTCATATATTCTAAAGTCACTACCATACTTAAAGCCAGTTTTAATAATATAACCCCTGGTTCGAAGATCCTTATAAACAAGATAATGGGAATAAACATGTTTTTGACGAATAATATTGGTCATATCCTCTAATGATAAAGGGTTATCATCCGAATTAAAAATTTCTATTTTTCCTTTTTCGAGCAAGTACAAAGCTTCAATAAAAGACAATTCCAAACCAGACTCGGTTAAATTACCATAGTAACGTTTATTATAAAGGTTATGTGCATGTTCATGCTTAACTATAACCCTATCATTTGAAACAATTGAATACATTGAAATAATACCACAACCTCATAATATTTTAATTTCTTTGAGATATTCTATACTCTTATAAATTTGTTGAAGAGTATTCACCTCTATAACACAGATATCATCATATTTCTTTTGTTCCAATATCTTAAAAATCTTAGGAAAATCAATATTATGAGTACCTAGTGCATCATGCAAATCGAATGACCTGTCGTTATCACTAAGATGAATGTGATGAACATTGTCTGAAAGAAACATTTCTTCAGGATTAAATCCATTATTGTGGGCATGACCAACATCCAGGGTAATTCCTGAATGAAGTTCATTGTCCACCATATCAAACAAAGCTTCAATATTGGTGTATAAAAGGTTTTCAATTAGTGGCATGTTTTCAACACACATCATGACACCATACTCTTCAGCTTGGGTTTGAAGATATTTTAGGGATTCCATATTATAATCTAATATTTTGTCTGTGAAACGAAGACCCATAATGGGAATGGAACCTGGATGAACTGTTACTTTGTTTGCATCTAACTGATTAGCTTTTTTAAATGAAGATATCATTTCATTAACTGAAGCTTCCCTAATTTTGTCAACATGTGATGCAATATTAATGTCAGACATGGGAGCATGAATACTAATACCCAAATCATATGATGAAACATCATCAACACTTACATTTTTATAGGGATACTCCGTAATAATCTCCAAATATTTAAGTTTATTTTTCGTAACAAATTCTAAAACATTTTCTATTTTTGCAGGATACAATCCTAAAGTTGAAACACTAATTTTCATCTAAATCAAAACCTTAATACAAATCATCATTCCTAAGTCTACCATAAACAGGTTCGCCTTTTTTCATAGCTTTAATAATGATTTCGGCCATTTCAATATCTTTTTTAAGTCGTATATTTGCTTTTTTACCAACTGTTGCAGTAAAAAGATATTCATCTTCAACAATTATATCGTAACTAGAACCAATATCTTCTTTTAAGAAGTTTAACGACAGGTAATTGCCAGATACATTAACATTTATTGGAATCTTTTTGTCAATTTCTTTAAGATCTAACTGGGATACTTCAATACTTATTCCTGCACGTTCTTCAATTTGAGCAATGGTTCTGCCATTTTTTCCAATAACTGCTCCGGTATGATCTTCATCAATTTCAAGTAAAGCACGATTATCCGAAATGAGGGATATTTCCATAATGGCATTGGGAGCAACACGATTTACTTCTTTCCTAATGACTTTTTCAACAATCTTACTTACAGGACTTTTTTCTTTGTCATCACCTTCATTATCATTTCTAGTTTTATTCACATCCATAACAATGGTTTGCTCACCATAAGTATATATTTCATAAAATAATTCATTTGTTTCAAAGTCTTTAATTTCTATAACGGGTCTTGCTAAATCAGCTTCTATCATGCCGGTAGGAACTTTAACGGTTAATTCAATAGAATAAACAGTATTTACTTCACCATCTTTTATAAATACTGCCGTATCAATTACTGAAGGGATTACACCAAGTTCTAACCTTCCAATAAATCTTTGAACTGCATCAATTGCACGTGTGGCATGCACTACACCAATCATACCAACACCAGCTAGACGCATATCTGAATATATTTCAAAGTCCCTAGTTTTTCTTACTTCATCAAATATGGTGAAATCAGGTCTTACAAGAAGCAGTATGTCTGCAGTGTTTTCCATATCTCCTTCAAGAGGGGCATATTGTGTAATGTTGTCATCCAAATTTAAATCACGTGGAGATTCCATTGTTTTAACAATCTGTTCCATATCATAATAATAATATTCTGCAAGTGCTTGTGCAAACGTTGATTTACCCGCTCCAGGTGAACCAGCAACTAATATACCTTTAGCATCATTAGATAATCTTTCAAGTAATTTATCAGAAACATTGTAATCATCAAGGTCTAATTTATTCACGGGTTTTATTGCAGTTATTTCAAAACCATCAGCAAATGGAGGTTTAGCAATCGTAACTCTCAAATCATCAAATTGTATTACAGTAGCTCCTTTTTTATCAATTTCTATAAAGCAATCATGCCTAATTTTTGATTGTTCAATTACTTCCTTCGCAATTCTATCTAAATCTCTGTATCTTAGTGGAATATAATCAATTTCAACAAGTTCGACATGCCCAGGACTGCCACGTTTACCCATTGGTGTCGTATTCTCTCTAAGGTGGACTGATGAAATATTTTCTAGGAAATATTTTTCCAGTTCTGTTTTTTTAGTTGTCACGGGTTCGATTTCTTTTTGATAATAATATGCTTCAATACCCTGGGCTTCCGCCATATCCTTTTGAAGTTTATCACTAGTAATGAGAATTGCATGATACTTTCTTGCAATGTCCCTTATCATTGCATCAATTTCTCCACCACCAGCAATTGATATTTCATCTAGTTGTGGTCTTCTTCCAACATATTTCATGGAAATAATATCTTCATTATTTAATTGTCTTAGTTTTTTAAGTTCATCAATACCCTTATAACCCAATTCTTTTCTGCGGTTTGCATGGTTTTCAATCTCTGATAATACTGCTTCGGGAATTAATAGTTCACAACCATAAAAATCTTCCTGAACAAGTTCACTAACCATTTGATTAATTATAATGCTTGTATCAGGTACTATTTTAGTCAAAAAATCACCACCTGACTATTAATATACTTCATCTGGATTGAAAACAGTATTTTCTATTTCAACTAGTTTTTCTTCAGATAATTCCCTATAGAAACAAGAATAATGGCCAGTATGGCAAGCACCACCGATCTGTTTAATTTTATAAATTACAGCATCTTTATCACAGTCAAATAAAATTTTTTTAACTTCTTGAATATGGCCAGATTCTTCACCTTTAAACCAAATGGCATTACGGCTTGTACTATAATAATGAGCTTTACCACTTTGTACAGTTTTATCGTATGCTTCTTCATCAATAAATGCAACCATCAGCACTTCATTACTTTCATAGTCTTGTGCTATAGCTGTTGCAAGTTTTTTTCCATTAATTTCGTGTCTGAAGTTAGGCTTAATCATAATTACAAGACCTTATTCCATAATTTTTTCAACAACTTCACTTATGCTTAAAGTTTCTTGTTGACCGCTTGTCATATCTTTTAGTGTAACGGTATTAGTTTCAACTTCTTGTTGACCAATAAGAACGACATTATTGATATTATTGTTATTTGCGTAGGATAAATTCTTTTTAAGTTTTTTACCTTTAAGATCAATTTCAGTAATAATATTTTCTTTTCTTAACTGTTGAGCAACTTTGATAGCATTTACTTTGAAGTCTTTCTTAATTGGCACAACTAATACTTTCTGTGAATCATTTTTTGGAGCTTCAATCTCTTGTTTATGGAAGGCTTCCATAATCCTATCAAATCCAAAAGCAAAACCGGTTGATTCAACTTCTTCTGAATCAAATAGGCTGGTTAAATTATATGTTCCACCACCAGTAATTTGTTTTTCAGCACCTAAGTCAGGTACGTAAACTTCAAAAACTACTCCCGTATAATAGTCCAGACCACGGGCAATAGATAAGCTTACATTGTAATCTGTAAAACCGAATGCATCAACAATATTTAATATTTCAATCAACTGACAAGCTGCATCATAACTTGACGTGATATCTTCAAGATGTGTCTTTAACTCTTCTAAATCCTGTTTTGTACCATTCACATTAATTATCTTATAAATTATTTCTTTATAATCTTCAGAAACTTCACACTCTGTTAAAATAGAATCAAGTAACTCATAGTCTTGCTTATCTATACTTGCAATAATTGCAGTTTGTTTTTCAGAAGTTATATCTAAATGGGTCAATACTCCTTTAATAATTCCTAAATGGCCTATAGACACTTCATAATTTTTTAAACCAACTTTCATTAATGCTTCATTGGCCATTGCAATAATTTCTGCTTCGTTATAAATTGGCGTTCCGCCAATCACTTCAATACCGAATTGCCAAAACTGTCTATAACGACCTGCTTGAGGTCTTTCATATCTAAAACAACTGCCAAAATAATACATTTTTAAAGGTTTAGCAGCTTTTTGAAGGTTATTGTGATATAACCTTGAAACACTGGCTGTAAGTTCTGGTCTTAATGCCAAATCCCTTCCACCTTTATCTTGGAAGTGATAAATTTCTTCTTTTACTCCTTCTCCACTTTTAGCAGTGAATAATTCTAAATCCTCAAAAATTGGAGTTTTAATTTCCTTAAATCCATAATTTTCTACAACTTGACGAATAGTATTTAAAACATACTTTCGTTCTTCCATATCATCAAATAGGAAGTCTCTAGTTCCTCTTGGTTTATTAAATTCCATAATGTTACAACTCTACAATCATAAATTTGATGTTATACACCAATCCTTTTCTAATTAATTCTTACACTGGAATACTCACACATAATACTAATTTACCGTATTGTGGATGAACAAACCAACATAAAAAGTGATTAGAATAAAATGAAAAGCAATCTAAATATGGATTAACATCCACTTAAATAAGCATTATATTAATAAAAATTACACTTACTTAAACAGAGATTAAAACTTATTTACGAATTATAATAAATATATATAATCAATAGAATAAGAACTTTTTTAATGAATTCAAGATAGGTTTTTAAAATGATAACTGGAAAAACAAAAGTAGTAGGGGTAATTGGACACCCAATAGAACATAGTATGTCACCACCAATGCACAACAACGCATTTAAACAATTAGGTATGGATTATGTCTACGTAGCATTCCATGTATTGCCAGAAAATATTGAAAAGTTAATAAAGGCTGCAAAAACTATGGATATTAAGGGATTAAATGTTACATTACCTCATAAGACAACAATTATTCCATGTCTTGATGAAATTGATGAAACTGCAGAAAAGATAGGTGCTGTAAACACAATACGATTTAAAGATGGAATTGCTAAAGGATACAATACCGATGGTATTGGAGCAATAAAATCAATTCAGGAATATGTGGCACTGGAAGATAAAAATGTGCTGATAATTGGAGCTGGTGGAGCATCAAAAGCAATAGCATTCACACTAATTAATGAAAATATAAACTCATTAACAATTGCTAATAGAACTGAAGAAAATGCAAACAAACTAATATGTAACATCAAGAAACAAACAAATTTCAATCATATAAATTTTATTCCTATCAGTAAAGCCGATGACTTAATAAGAGATGTGGACATAATCATAAACACCACACCTGTTGGAATGTATCCTAATGATAATGTTAATGCACCAATAAAAACAGAAAAAATTTCAGAAAAACATGTTGTTTTGGATGTTATTTATAATCCAATAGAAACAACATTACTAAGGGAATCACGATTAAACGGTGCAACAACAATCAATGGAACAAGCATGCTGATTAATCAGGGAATTGTCTCATTTGAAATATTCACGGGAGAAACTCCAAGCTATGAATCTTTTGAAGAGGCACTGTTGGAGCATTTATCAAAATAAAAAAGATTTTTTCTGAAGGGCTTATTTATTGTTCAATAATTCTTCAATAGTTTCTTTTAAGGTGGTTAAAGTTTCCTTATTATCTATATGTTTATTATAGTTCTTTTTAATATTATTTCTATAAACTTCTAACTTGCTGATGAAGGAATCTAAAATATTTTGATTAATATAATCATGGTGTTCACCATAGCCTAAACGTTCAATAAACATTGCATTAAGTATCTGTTCATACTGCTTATTCACTGGAATGCTAAGAACAGGTTTTTCTAATTGTAATGCTTCTGTAATAAATGAAAATCCTCCATTTGTAATAACGCATTTAGCATTTTTAAAATCATTATATAAAATTTTTTCATTAAATGATCTAAATAACACATTGTCTTCTTTTTTATCCTTATGAAATCCATAAACAACAAATTCTTGTTCTGGATTATTTTTTAGTAATTTCATTAATTGGCTATTCGAGTTGCTGGTTTGATATACTAGGATATGTTTGCCAACAATTGGTTTTAATTTGTAAATATCATCCCTAATAATAGGATCAACATATTTTGTAGTTTTTTTGTATTTTAATTCAGGGAAAAAGTATGAATAAATTAATGTTCTATCAGCTTTTTGAATAAATGCATGAACAACCGCTTCAGCAAATAATTTATCTTTAGCATACTTATTCGGTGAATCATATTTTGCTTCAGTAATTACATGCATATTGTCTATGGATAACAATGGAATTCTCAGTATATGAGATAACAGATTGGCATAAAATTCAAAGTCGGAAATTATTAAATTAGGTTTGAATTTTCTAGCTAATTTATACATTTTATTAATATTATTTTTAAGATCACTTGGAGCATCTTTCATATTATAAATAAATGTTTTTTTATATCTTGCAGTATTATTTTCATAAACAGTATTAAATCCACTAATTTCATAAATATTATCGAATTTTGTTGACAAATACTGATAAGCTCTATCACTTGCAAAAACCATTAAATCATAGCCTTCATTAATGAGATATTCTATTACAACTGCACTTCTAATGGCATGACCTAAACCTTCACCACATAAAGAATAGAAGATTCTATTTTTCTTTCGATTTGAACCATGTTCAAAACCATAATCTAATTCATCTAATGTCACTGTTTGACCTGCTATTTGTTTAACTGTACTTTTAGCATATTTAAGACCAAGTTCTTTCAAACCTTCTTCTTCTAAACGTCTAGTTGAAATTAGAAGTCTTGGCTTTTCAAGAACTTTAAATCTGCTAATTTTTCCTATGCGTTCAATGTAATCAGTATCTTCCCCAAAATCCAGTTTTTCATCAAATCCATTTACTTGTTCATGTAATGATTTATATGTTAATATTCCATAACATCCAGCACCATGCGGTTTTATTGTAGAAATTTTCTTTGTCATGTAATTTGCAAATTCATGAGAAATTTGATTAATAAAACTTTTTTCTAATGGAACAATCTGAGTAATTGCAATTCCTAAATTGTTTAATTCAAATTCTTCAATTGCTGAAGTTATGTAATTGTTGGTTAAAACACTATCAGCATCCAAAAATAATAGTAATTCACCTTGTGCAACTTTTGCCCCATTATTCCTACCTTCAGCAGGTAAACCTCCCGGAACTATTTTACAACCATAACTTTTAGCTATGTCCAAGGTTTTATCGGTAGAATGAGCATCAGCTATAATTACTTCAAGATCATCAAAGTTCTGTCTTTGAATACTGGTTAAAATATTTGGAAGAACTTCTTCCTCATTATAAGTAGGAATTACAATACTTATTTTCATGAAAAATCACATCGTTACTAATTTGGTTAATTGAACTGATTAATAATAAACTACTTAAATCTTTTATTTTTATTAAGTTAAATTATTTGTCATGTAATTATTATTATATTAACTTACGACAATAACTATTAATATTGATGTCAAATATAGATATATAGAAATATAAGAGGAGTGAATCAATAATGGTTACATTCTCGAGGGAAGAAATAAAAGACATAATCATTTCAGTAGTTGTACTTACATTATTATATGCCATATTAATAACTAGGCCAATGGGTTGGTCAATGGATAGTTTATTATTATTTATTCCAATATCATTTGTTTCAGTGGGACTTGGTTTTATATTACATGAATTAGGACATAAGGTAGTAGCACAGAGATTTGGATTTTTTTCAGAATTTAGACGATGGAATTATGGATTAATATTAGGACTTTTAACGGTATTTGCGGGATTCATGTTTTTTGCACCAGGTGCAGTCTATTTTGGATCTTATGGAAGAATGGTAACTGATGAAGAAAATGGTAAAATATCTATAGCAGGACCCTTAGTAAACATAGTATTAGCTTTAATATTTTTAGGTTTAACCTTCACACTAAGACAATTTGTTATGTCTGCAAATTCAGACATGCTATATATTCTGTTATTAATGTGTGTATTTGGTTTCAATGTAAACAGTTACTTAGCATTATTTAATTTATTGCCAATTCCACCATTAGATGGTTCAAAAGTAGTTGCATGGAACATTCCGATATACATTGTTTCAATAGCTGTTGCAGGTTTATTGACATATTTGTCCTATGTTTTAGTATTATTATAATTTATTTTTTAGAAAATCTGTTTAAGCTATTTTTTCTAAATATTTTTTGTCAAATATTGTAATTCAAAAAAAGAAAAATAAAGGTAGCTTCGAAAGCCTAACCTTTTACAAAACAAACATTCCAATTTAAATTGGGTTTTTTTTGTTTTGCCCTTGAAAAAAAACACACTACGAAGGCAAGATTAAAAGTAAAATAATAGTTAATAACCAAGTGGAATAACAAAAGTTGATATTCCATAGTTATTTATGTAGTTATTTAATTTATAATTGTTTTGATTTTAAATCATATTCTATTTTAAAAACTAAAATTGTGACATTTTATTAAATTATTGCTAAAAATTCTTCCCATATAATTTCTACCTTAATTTTTAGACAAGTTAATCCAATAGGAAAAGAAAAAAAGTTATTTAGTATTATTTTGTCTAATTCTCATGGTAGGATTATCTAAATATGTGTAAAAGTTCCATGACATGAAAGTTAAATCTGATTTACCTTTAAATTTAGCAAATACTTCTCTAATCAGCTGTTTATCTGGAGTTGCACAATTTAAAGTGTATGTTGTCATATCACCATGAACTTCAACATTAGTTACATTAAACTCAGTCATATCCACTGCTTGTGTTTGATTAACAACAGTAAGTGTATGACATGAAGTGTCACTTCCACCTACCTCAATAATCATTGCAAGAAGTAAAATATAACCCATTATTACAACAGGTTTAACAAAGTATCTGATACCTATTTTTCCATTTGAAAAATACACTAATAATAAGAATCCTATTCCTATAAGGAATGGTTGTGAAAATATGCCCCCATCAATAAGTCCTATTAATGCAACATTTAAAGATATGATTCCAACTATTTTGTGAAGTATTTTCATATCACTTATTCCAATAACTCCAAGCACATAACAAATTGGCCAAAATAATAGGATTACTAATGCGTAGGGCATCACATATTTAAGTATTGAGGAACCTGTATTAATATGAGTTGGAACGATACTGTTTGCTATTATTCCCAGCACGGATTTATATGCATGCGAATGCATTGGACTTGTTGTGCTCGTGTTTGGATCCATTGAAGTTAATATAGTAAAGAATGATACTCCAAACTGGTGCCTAATTAATGCTTCAACAATCAATCCAATTAATGCACATGAAATTAATAAAATAATAGTTATTTTAAGGTATTTCAAAGGGTAATCCTTATTTTTATAAAGTTTTGAATGTATTTTATCATTTTGATTAATTATGGATGTGAATATTAATGTTATTCCAAGTAACCATAAAAATAAGACGGTTTTACCTTCTGAAGAACCTTCAAGGAGGGGCCACAATAAACTAGTAACAAATGAATCAACATAATCCGTGAATAAAATTATAAAACCTAATAAAATTAGTAAAAATGCACTGATTATTGTTTTATCAATTGAAGGAACTAATGATTTAATATTTATAGTAAACCCTCCTTAATTTAAAAAAATTTATAAAAGAAGTTGAGGTTAATTTGATTTAAGATAAATCTAACATTCTCTGAATACCTATCCTTGCTTTAGAAGCAATTTCATCTTCTACCACTACTTCATACTTTTCTTCTTTAAGAGCATCACGTACTTTTTCAAGTGTGATGAGTTTCATTGTTAAACAGAAAGCATCCCTTCTAAGCGGAATAAATTCTTTTCCAGGATTTTCTCTGGCAAGTCTTGTTGACAAGTCAATTTCTGTTCCAACAATTAACTGTTTAATTTCAGGATCTTTTGCAAGACGCACCATTCCACCAGTACTTTCTACATAATCTGCTAATTCTCTTACATCATCATTACATTCTGGATGAACAACGATTTTAGCATTAGGATAGTCTTCGCGTGCTTGTTGAATATCCTCCGGTTTAAACATTGTGTGAACGTAACAATGTCCATCTTCAGGTACAATTATGGCATTTTTTCCAGATTGTTTTGCTGAATATATACCTAAGTTGTAATCAGGTGCAAATATGAAATCATCACCATCCAGTGATGAAACAATTTTTCCTGCATTCGCGGAGGTACATACTATTGTAGCTTCACTTTTTGTTTCGGCTCTGCTGTTTACATATAACACAACTTCACAATCAGGATGTTCTTTCTTAGCTTCTTTTAATTCTTCTAACGAAATCATATCAGCCATTTGGCAGTTTGCTCTGTTATCTGGCAATAATACTTTTTTATCTGGACTGATAATTGCTGCTGTTTCAGCCATAAAATTTACTCCACAGAAAACAATCATGTCCGCATCTTCTATTTTGCTAGCTTTTATACATAATTCCAGTGAATCACCAACAAAATCAGCTATTTCTTGTATTTCTTTTGGTTGGTAATTGTGTGCTAAAATAATAGCATTTTTTTCCTTTTTCAATTGTTCTATTTCATTTAGAATATCATCGGTCATACTCAACTTCCTCTATTGTTTAAACTCTTTGAAAATAATTTAGTTTTTTTTACATAAATATTTTTATTAAATTGTTGCATCATCAAGCAAATGTTGACAATCACAATTCAAATTATCATTAGTTTTTCTTATTGAATTTGTTAAAACTTGAATAATTTTTTCTTCACAATCTTTCATTGCATCAATTACTTCTTTAATTGTTAAGTTAGTTGGTGAAATTGAAGCCGCATAGTTTGTGACTGCACAGATGCTACTATAACACATTTGTTTTTCCTTAGCAAGAACTACTTCTGGAACTCCAGTCATTCCAACAACTTTGCCACCAATTAATTTATAGAATTGGATTTCAGCACCTGTTTCAAATCTAGGTCCTTCAGTTGCAATATAAATACCATATGGGTGAACTTCACCAGAATTTAACAAAATTCTTCTTAATGATTCACAGTACGGATTAGTACAATCAATATGTACAACTTCATCATCAAAAAATGTTGAAACTCTATTATGAGTGAAGTCAATGAAATTATCTGGTATTAATAAACTGCCAGGTTCAATATTAGTATCCAATGAACCAACGGAGTTTGTTGCATAAACCTGTTTAACTCCAATTAAATTAAGAGCTTCAATATTTGCCCTGTAATTAATCATATGTGGAGGTACTGTATGTCCCACATTATGTCTAGGAATATAAGCAACTTCTTTATTGTCAATTTCAAGTATGCTTATTGTTGGTGCTTTACCATATTTGGTGTCTATATTCTCTTCTCTGATAAGAGGGTATGTTTCTTTAAGTGAACTTGTACCAGTACCACCAATGATTCCAATCATATAATATTACCCCTTAATTACACCTAGTGGTCTCATTTGAGCAACAAGTTTACTTATACCTGTATCATGGGCAGTTTTTACTACTGCATCAACATCTTTATAAGCATTTGGAGCTTCTTCCGCAATAACAGGTTGTGAATTAGCTTTAAGAATGATTCCTTGGTCATATAATTGTTTTGAAATTTCTTCGGGACTAAATTCACGTTTTGCTCCTGATCTACTAAGTACACGTCCAGCTCCATGTGCTGTTGAACCAAAAGTTTCTTTCATTGCTTCTTCAGTTCCTGCTAATACATAAGAGCATGTTCCCATGGTACCAGGAATTAGTACTGGCTGACCTACTTGTCTATATTCTTCAGGTACTTCTTTACGTCCTGGACCAAATGCACGTGTTGCGCCTTTTCGGTGTACATATACTGTTTTATTAATTTTTCCAACTTGGTGCCTTTCTTTTTTGATAATGTTGTGTGCAACATCATATAGCACGTTCATGCCTAAACTTTCAGCATCTTGTTTAATAACTTCTTCAAATGTTTCTCTTACCCAGTGTTGAATCATTTGTCTGTTAGTCCATGCGTAGTTTGCACCAGCAGCCATTGCTTTCAAATATTTTTGAGCCTCATCAGAGTCTAAGGGTGCACAAGCAAGTTGTCTGTCAGGTAAGTTCATTTTTAATCTTTTTGCTGTTTTATCCATTTCACGTAGATTATCTGCACATATTTGATAACCACAACCACGTGAACCTGTATGTATAAGGATAACCACTTGATCTTTTTCTAATCCATATGCTTTTGCAATTTCATCATCATATACTTCACCAACGGATTGAATTTCTAGGAAATGGTTTCCACTTCCAAGTGAACCTAATTGTGGAATTCCTCGTCTTTTTGCTTTAGTACTAACAGTGTCAGGGTCTGCATTTTCCATACACCCATTTTCTTCAAGGAATTTAAGGTCTTCATCCCAACCGAATCCATTTTCTACAGCCCATGCAGCACCATTTAATAAAACATCATCAATTTCACTTTCCTTTAAGTGTTTAATTCCATTGCTACCTAATCCAGAAGGAATTTTCTTAAATAGTTCATCAATTAATTCTTTCATATATGGTTTAATATCTTCCTTTGAAAGGTTTGTTTTTACCATTCGTACTCCACAATTAATATCAAAACCTACTCCACCAGGACTAATTACACCATTATTCTCAGCAAAAGCAGCTACACCACCAATACTAAAACCATAACCAAAGTGAATGTCAGGCAGTCCAATCGATCTTTTCTGAATACCTTCTAAACATGCAACATTTGCCACTTGGTTAATAGCACCATCCTCAATTGTTTTTACAGATTCATCATCTAAGTATATACGAGCTGGTACTCTCATATCTCTTCTAGCAGATGATGGAATTTCGTATACGCCGTCTCTTATTTTCTCTAAATCTTCTTTTCCAACCATTATTCCACACTCGGTAATTATGAAATATTATAAAATTTAAATAATTATTCTCTTTATTTAACAGTATTTAATTATATAATTAGCATCATATTTTTATTTTGTTATGATTAATCATAATAATATTAATACAAATCATTAAATTTAATAAAAAATATAATTCTTAATACATTAATTTTTTTAGAAAAATAATAAGTAAATTCAATTAATACATCAATATTTTGAATATAAACTGTTCAAAAAAGGGGTAATATATTGAAATCAAATAAATATCTAAAAATATGTTTATTAATATCATTATCTTTATTAATAATAGGATTCAACACTGCAATTGCAGCTGATTCTGGAAATGCTATTAATAAAACAAGTGTAAAATCTTCACACTTGAATAAAGATAGTTCAACAGATAATGCATATAAAATAAATAAAAAAATACAAAACAATACAAAAAACACAAACAAAAAAACAACTAATAAAAGTCCAACAATTACATTAAAAACTCCCACTACAACAACTACTAAAACAACAATAAAACTTTCTGCAAAAATAAAAAATGAAACAACAATAAATTCCGGATATGTTTCATATTTTGTTAACAATAAGTTCATAGATAAAGTAGAAAGCAAACGAGGTAAATCAACAATAAATTACACAACAAATTCTACAGCAGGAAAGTACAAAATTAAAGCTAAATATGTTCTTGATAAGAATGTATTATGTTCCATAACAAATAATATGACAGTATATGACAAAGACACAACAATAAAAATCTCAGCACCAAAAACAATTCAGGAACGTCAAAATATTAATATCAATGTCAAAGTTCTTAGAAAGGGAGTAAAAGTAAAAACCGGAAAAGTGGCAATATACTTTGATGACAAGCTAATTGACAAGGAGGATATTAAAAAGGGGCATGTATCAATCGAGTATCTGGTCCCATTAGTAACAGGAAGTAAAACAATCCAATGTTATTACATAAATGACAATAATGTTAAAACAGCAACAAATTACACAAAAATAAAAGTAAAGCCTTCAAGTTACACGATGACTATACAATCACTTGACGAAGCATTAAGAAATGAAATCATAAACTTAACAGTAAATATTAAACACAACGGAATAGCCAATGTCAATAAAGGAAAAGTATCTTTATATTTAGATAACAAATATTTAAAGACTATGCACGTTCATAATAGTAAAGCATCAATGATTTATACGTATCCTGATACGATTGGAAATTATACATTTACTGTTTACTATAAAAGTGAAAATAATATATCAGTATCAAAGAAAACTAAAGATTTTGAAGTAAATGTAATAAGGGATATTATAGATTTATCAAGTAATGGAACATATGTTGCAGGTTTACCAATAACAATAAAAGCTCACGTATATAACACAGCTTACAATCAATTCAATACTGGAAAAGTTAAATTCACATTAGATGATGAAACTTTGAAAATAGTTAAAGTAAAAAATGGATTTGCACAATTTAATTATCAGGTACCATTGAAACTCTATGGAAATCATAGTTTAAAAGCAATATACATCAATGATGAAAACAAGGAAACAAAACTCAAAACAAATGGGGTATTAAATATAAAAACACCAGTTCGAATGACATTTGAACCAACATCAAAAATTAAAGTTTCAAAAACTACAACATGGACAGTGAATGTTTATAATAATACAGGTTCTACATTGAATTCTGGAAAAATAATATTCAAAGTTAACAACAAAATCGTTGCATCGGTAAATGTGAAAAATAACAAAGCATCCTATACTTACACATTACCATATAAAGAAGATTATTATTTCATAAATGTGTCTTACTATGATTCAAATAACCATCTCTTGGAAACTGAAGAAAAAACAATTGAAACTTACAATCCAAATAAACAAATCTACTTAGAATTAAGTAATGACTTAATAAATAACAGCAAAACCACTTCAACAAAAAAGGATGTTTACATTGCAATGGACAGGACAACATCTTCAGTTAATTACAGTCCTGGAGACATGACTTTAATGAATAATGTAGCCTCAAAACTAAAGGCTGAAGGATTCAATGTCAAAAAACTTAAAAACGGTCCTCAAGAAACATATAATGTTGCAATGGACATGTACTATGCAAATGTTAAGGACAGCATATGTCTTATTATCTGTAATGGAGTAGATGCAAACGTTATAAGAGAATATTTCATGGGTAAAGATAATAGGATAACAGCAATAAGAAAACGTGGAAATGACATAGTAATGGCATGGTTTTATGGAGCTGGAGACTTCTACAATCCTACAGGAAAATATTATACTTATTTACCAAAAGCATGGGATGACCATTACTCCCGATGGGGCGGAATGAGTTATCCAAGAAAAGCAATGGAAGAGGAAGGAATAAAAATTATTTATCATCAAAATGATTATACTGGAAATCAAGTAGCAGAAAGCTTTGTAAAAATGTATGGAACAAACATTACCTCACATGTAGAAGTTGGAACAGTACTAAAACTAAAAACACACATATATTACCGATCAGGTAATGTAGTTAATTCTGGTGAAGTAACATATTATATTAACAATAATAAAATTGGAACCCAGTCAGTTAAAAATGGAGTTGCATCAATTCAATATAAAGTTCCTTACTTTAAAGACAATTACAAAATTAAAGTAGAATATAATGTTGGAAGTATAGGATTAGCTAAAGCAAGAATTGTTGCTTCATATTATCCAAACAAGCATTTATTCATTGATGAAACGGATAAAATAATAAGAACAAATATTAATGATTGGATAGATAATAAAATTTCCGATGTTTATGTTCAATGTAATGTTCAAAGAAGAAATAGTACACAACTAAAGAAGATAATTTCTTACTGTAAATCAGAGAATATTAGAGTTCATGCACTAATATCATGTTTTAAATTATCAAATAATAAGTGGAGTGTCACAAACAAACAACAAAAATCAGTAATTAATTATATAGAAGAGCTTTCAACCATTAAATATTTAAGTGGTATCTGCTTAGATTATCTATGTTATAATGGAACAAATAATTCGGAAGTTAACTCAACATTAATAACAAATTTTGTAAATAAGGTTAATTCTACATTAGCTAATTCAAATTTGTCATTAACAGCTTGTTTATGTAATAATACAGAAATTTCAAAGAAAAAATATGGTCAGGATCTTTCAAAAATAGGAAAATATTTCGAAACAATCTTGCCAATGAGATATTCGGTTTAGGTGTAAAAACCTTACAACATTTTTTTTATAAATCTACTATGAATTTTATAGTAATTTGTTCATCCTGTTTTTCAATATTCATTTCATGATATGTTATTGCTTTTACTTCTGTTTTATAATTGTAAATGTCGGTATTGTATGTGTCACCATATATTGTTCCTGTTAAAAGGTAATTTTCATTTGTTTTGGTGGTTTTTATATCATATTTGGATGTCATGAAATTTTCACTATCTAATAATATTAGTAATTCAGTTATCCAATCATATAATAATCCGTATTCGTCTTCAGATTCAATTTCTATTTTTTTTGATATTTTTGGTTTAATATTGTCAATATCAGTAATAAGATTTAATGTTGCATGTGCGGATAATTTTAATGCTTCTTCGATGGAATTAGCTTTAACTTCAATTCCTATGTCGGCTGTTGTATCAAAATATTTGTAATTAGAATTTATATTGCTCATGGTTTTATTTTTGTTTATTTTTATTTAATCAATTTTTGAATTTAATTAAAAATAATTTTCAATGGGTATTTTTTTAATAAAAATTCTAATAAATTCATAAAAAATTATTTAAGTAATAATTATTCTTTAAATTCTTTGTTCTATTCATCCTACTTGATAAAACTAATAGTAATTAAAATAATATTTTTCTATGATGATTAGGTAATTGGTTTGTATTATATTCTTTGTAATCTTATATTTTGCTTTTTTGTATCAATTTAAAGTATTATTTTGTTTTATTTTTTAATTTATCTTGTAGTTTGCGTGTTGTTTTTTTGGAGTACTTATCAAGACCCCCTCACTTTTTTATAAATTTAATAATTATTTTACATTATTTATTACATTTTCATGTAGTTTTCAATACCCCCTAAATGGTAGTTTTCACAACCCCCTTCATTTTTGATATAAAATTATTACTTTTTTATAAATATTGTATGAATAATTCTTTAGTTTCCATGTTGTGTTTTTTAATTTTTTAAAAGCACCCTGATTACTTATCAACACCCCCCATTATTAATTTTCAATACCTCCTATTTTACTTGTCAAGACCCCCCAATACTATTCAAGAGGCCTAAGATGCCCTTTATATGCTCAAAAGTAAATACAAAAAAGTAGGAAACATGATTAAATTAGTCAATTATCTATTATCATGCGATTTTCATTATTTCTATTATAGGTGATAAAAATGTTTGAAATTATAAAACGTAACAAGGTTAGAACCCTAGAACCAAAAAAAGATTTCATTGTAAATGATATAAACATAAAAGAATATGACTTGAATGCAGTACTAACAATTGTTGCAGTTTCAATATTATTCTTATTATCCTTGAAAATTATTATAATTGCAGGAACAATTTAAAAAAACACAATAATATACTCCAAAAGAGAAGGTGATTGCTATGTTAAACTCTAAAGAAAAAGAATTAAAAAAGGAAGGTATTCAAAAAATAGCTACAAAAAGAAAGCATAACCAAAATTTTCTAATATTTGATTCAGTACTATTAAACGATTACTTTATGTTATATTAACTTTTTCTATTTATTCTTCTTTTAGGTAAATTCTCCCTAATAAGCTTAGCATTGAATCTTAGGGTGATGAATCTTGAATTACCTTTTTGACCATTACCTGTATAAGTAGTATCTATTAATCTTAAAAATTCTAATTTATTAACAAGTCTGCCAAAAGTAGAATAACTAATCTTATTTTCACGATTATACTCTTTATATAATTCTCCCGCTGTAATTTCTTTACTATTTACTCTAGTAATAAAACGAAGAAGTTTTTGTTCTTTATCAGATAATGAATTAAGAATGTATCTTAAACTAATACTATTCGCAGATTCTAAAGCTTTATCAACATCTTCCTCTTGAATTATACGATTTGCTTTAATTTCAGCATTATTACCACTAATTCTTAACAAATCAATACCTAAACGTAAATCTCCATTCTCAAATGTATAATCTGTAATTTTTTCAATCAAAGAATCATCAATAACATTGGGGAAAAATCCTAATCGGGCTCTTTCTTGAAGAATTTGGTAAGTTTCCTCATAATTATATGGGTTGAAATTAATTTCATTCGCATTAAATATTGATCCCACATTTTTATCTAAAACATGCCTAAATTCAATATCTGATAAAACAGCAAATATTCCTGTTCTAACTCCTTCAAAAGATTCATGTGCACGTAAGATATCATAGAATATTTCACTAATCATATTTCCCTGGAATAAATGGTTGATATCATCTAAAGCAACAATCAATGCTTTTTCACTATCATATAATTCATTCATGATGCTGTTATATACTCTTGCAAATGGAATGCCTGTTTCTGGTGGGGCATGACCAAAAATCTTTTTATGAATCTGAGAGAATATGTCAAACTTTGTTGAATGTAATTGACAATTTACATAGACACAAATAATTTCATCTTCACAGTCAAGTTCAGCCATTTCAAATAATTTCTTAATTGCAGTAGTTTTTCCAGTAGCGGGCGGTCCTAAAATAATATTATTAATAGGTTTGCCTTTCATTAATGCAGGTCTTAAAGATAAAGCCATTTCTTCCATTTGAGGTTTTCGTAACATAAAATTTTCAGGCAAATAATCTGAATTAAATACGGTCATGTCTTGGAAGATAGTTTCATCGTACATTAAAATATCGTTTAAATCCATTCTGTTATTTCCTCCAAAAATAATTAAATTATACTTCCTAAAGCAAATGATATGAATGCTATAATCATAGCAATTTTCATGTACTTTGATACTTTATGTAAATTTTCTTTTGAATCATCTTTAATTGCAAGTATTGCTGAGTATATGAAAATTATATCTGCTAATACTACAATTATGAGATAAGTCATTGAAAAGATATTATAAATATATAGTACTGGGCTAAGAATACAAGTTAAAATATTTAATATTGTAGCTATAGTGATGGCGAGTTTATTACCATATTCTATAGGTAATGTATGTGCACCTTCTTTTAAATCTCCTTCAACATCCTCAGTATCTTTAATAATTTCTCTGGATAATGTCATTAAAAATGCAAAAAATCCTAGAATAACTCCAAGATATAAATCATGAGTTATCAAAGAACCATATACAAAAGTTAATCCTGTAAGTAATGCTACTGTTATATTACCTATAATGCATCTTTGTTTAAAATCGTATGCATATATAATCATTAATATTGAGCAT
Organism: Methanosphaera sp.; assembly: GCA_017430835.1. Next base: position 28,018 of record JAFRMD010000095.1, on the reverse strand, counting down.
ATAATTACCATAATTCCATTTTCGAAGGATATGAGAAAACCAAGAATTGTTGCAATGACAAAAAGTATCAAACTGTAATATAATGCATTTTTTAATTTTATACGACCAGATGGTATTGGTCGGTTAGGCTTATTGATTTTATCGATTTCATAATCACAGTAATCATTTATAGCATTTCCTGCACCAGTAGCAATAAAAACACTAACTGCTCCTATAACAATATAAATGTTATATGTATGATTTATTATTGCCATAAGAAGTACTGCAATTAATGCCATCATGGCATTACCCGGTCTTAAAATTTCAATATATGAATTCATAAAACTCCACTATATTATTTATATTAGATATTATGTAATTCTATTTTTAAAATATTTTTTACATTTAAGTTTTGTGATCCAGTAAAAAACTTAACTATTCTTCCCATCCTTGGAAAAATGATTATCTATATATTAACATAAATAATTGATATTAAATATTTTTTATTATAAAATATTAATTAAATACAAATAATTAAATTAAATTTAATATAATTTAAATTAAAATGTTGATTTTTATGGAACGAATTGTTTATGCGGATTATTTGAGAATAATTGGTATAATTGGCGTGATAGGAGTTCACTTGTCAGGGGATTATTTATCTAAAACAACATTGTTTTCTTCATTATGGTATCATGGAGTGGTGTTTTCCTCAATAACTCGATCGGGAGTATTATTATTTATCATGGTTTCAGGGTTGTTGCTATTGGATAGGCCTCAAAGTTTAGAAAATATACCTCATCGAATTAAAAGAGTAATGGTGCCGTTTATCTTTTGGATTTTTATAATATTGCTGAAAATGATTCTGATTGATCATTATTTTGTAGTAAATTCTTTGCCAGAATTTTTAAATTTATTTATTTGCTCATTACTAGATCCATTTATTATTTCTGAAGAATTTTGGTATATCTACATGATAATAGGATTCTATTTAATGCTACCTATATTATATAAATGGATAAAAAATGCTACAGAAAAAGAAATAGAATATTTTTTAATAGTCTGGTTTGCAGTATTGGTACTTAATTATGCAGGTATTCATTTTATGTTACTTTCATATTTGAATCTATTTGTAGGACATATCGGATTTTTTTTATTGGGATTTTATCTAAGTAAAAATGATTCAAAATATTTCAATAGTGTAACTTTTGGTTTAATTCTATTTGTTATTGGGACTTTTATGACATTTTTTAGTATATATATACCTTGTTTAGTTAGTCAACAGCTAGACTTAAGTTATATTGTTTTACAGAATTTATCTCCATTTTTTGTTCTTAAAGCTATGGGAATGTTTCTAATTTGTAAAAATTTGGATTATGAAAAATTATTTGGTAATTATGTAAACTCCGTAAATAATTATGCTATGAAATTTGCTGAAATGACTTACGGATTATATTTAATTCACATATTGGTTCCTATCCGATTGATATTTAATATCAATATTAGTCCATTTATTAATGTACCCATTTTAACGTTGATAATTATTGTCGTTGTTTCAGCATTGTTGCTTTTGATGAATAAAATACCAGTTTTACATTATTTTACTGGAATGAAAAAGGCTTAGTTGACCTTTTCTTTCTAGTTTTTTTTTTATTAGTGTTGAATTTTTTTATAATTTAATGCTTCTACTTTTTGAGGTCTACTTCTAAATTCTAATTAATCACTACATAAAGTATTTATTATAGTATGAACATACTATTAAATAACTAATTTTTAACATACTTAAAACTGTGAGCGAATGAGTATCACTCATTAAGGAGTTTTAAATTAGAATATTTTTTATTATATAAATTATATTTTTTAGAATGGTCATTTAATCAGACAACAAGAGTTTAGATAATAATTTGTGTTTGATTATTATTTTATATAATATGATAAGATTTTAAAACATTTAATTTTAAAATTAATGCAATTATATTTATTTTCTTGAAATGGATGGTTAAAACCAGATGATAATTGGAGGACAATTAAATGGCAAATTCAGTATATGTAAAATTTGAAGTACCAAAAGAAATAGCTGATAAAGTTTATGAAGCTTTAGAAATCGCAAGAGACACAGGTAAAATTGGAAAAGGAACTAACGAAGTTACCAAAAACATTGAAAGAAACAATGTTGCATTAGCAATTATTGCTGAAGATATTGAACCAGCAGAAATTGTAGCACACTTACCTATCTTAGCAGAAGAAAAAGAAATTCCTTACGCATACCTTCCAACCAAAGAAGAATTAGGAGAAGCTGCTGGACTTAAAGTTGGAACCGCATCTGCTTGTATTATCGATGCAGGTGAAGGTCAAGAATTAGTTAACGAAATCGTAGAAAAAGTCGCAGAACTCAAAAACTAATTTCGATTGGATTATTGATGAAACAATCTTACTTTGAAGTTGGAACTAAAAGTATTATTAAATTTTACAATTAAAAGATAAGTTAATATAATAAAATGAATATTCATTGAGGGTATTGATTTTTTAGAACTATTCTTTCTATTAATTTTTTAAACACTTTTAGGCTCACTTCGGTAAATGTATTTAATTAACCAATCAACTATTCAAAGGTGATTATATGGAAGACGGTACTCCAGCTGAAGTTATTGAAGTTTTAAAAAGAACAGGAATGACTGGAGAAGTAATGCAAGTAAAATGCAGAATACTTGATGGAAGAGATAAAGGAAGAATACTCACTAGAAACGTTATGGGTGCTATTAAAGAAGGCGACGTATTAATGTTACTAGATACAATAAGAGAAGCTAAGGAAATCAGAACTCCATAAGTATAGGAGTTTATTTTAACATTTTTTATTGTATGGATATTCTTTTTTAATAGAATTTTTAGGAGTTTTAAAATGAGAACATGTTCATTCTGTGGAGAAGAAATTCCAGAAGGTACAGGTAAAATGTACGTCCAAAGAGATGGATCAATTTCTTTCTTCTGTAGTAGTAAATGTGAAAAAAATGATAAACTTGGAAGAATTCCAAGAAAAGTTAAGTGGGTTAAACAATGAAGCAAAGAACATTCGCCATGTTAAAACCTGATGCAGTCAAAAGGAGATTAACAGGTAAAATTTTATCAAGATTTGAAGAACGTGGTATTAAGATAATAGCAGCAAAAACTCTTATGATTTCAGAGGATCTTGCAAAAACTCATTATGGTGAACATAGTGAAAAACCATTTTTCAATGATTTAGTAACTTACATTACCAGCGGACCAGTTTTCGCTATGGTATTAGAAGCTGATGATGTAATCAATATGGTTAGAAAAATGGTAGGAGCAACCAATCCTAAAGAAGCTGATGTCGGAACTATTCGTGCAGATTATGCAATTGATTTAGGACGTAATGTTATTCATGCTTCAGATTCTGAAGAATCAGCAGTAAGAGAAATAAATTTATTCTTCAATGAATCAGAATTCTGTGACTATGAATTACCTGATGAAGATATTATATATGAATAAGAGCCATAAGGAATATTTCTTTTATTTGCTCTTTTTGCTATTATTGTAATGTAGATACAGAATATTAAAGTTTTTTAATCAGTATTTATCAGAAACCATAACAATATTTATTTTAATTTGCGCAAATAATAATTAAAAAAATTTTCATATTGATTAGGAACTTAGAATATTTGAAATAAGTGATAGTTCTACTTAGGGATAATAAAGTTTTTTCAGGAACATTCAATGATTATATCAGTATTTCAGGTTTTAAATGGAATGGAACACTAACTTATTTAACCTACTGTTAAATAATACATAATTTTTAATAACCTGTATTTTACAGGAAATATGTTTTTAGGGGATAAAAAAATGAAAACAAGATCACCTATAGTGTCAATTTTAGGCCATGTGGATCATGGAAAGACTACATTGCTTGATTATATTAGAGGAAGTACTATTGCATCTAAAGAAGCTGGTGGAATTACTCAGCATATTGGTGCAACTGAAATACCAATGGATGTTATATCATCAATCTGTGGTGATTTCCTAAAAAAAATGAAAATTGAAGGTATTTTGCCAGGATTATTTTTTATTGATACTCCCGGCCATGAAGCTTTTACAACATTACGTAAACGTGGTGGATCTTTAGCAGATTTAGCAATTCTTATAATGGATATAAGTGAAGGATTTAAACCACAAACTTATGAAGCTTTAAATATCTTAAAATCATCAAAAACACCTTTCGTAGTAGCAGCAAATAAAATTGATAGAATTCCAGGGTGGAATTCTACTAAACATGCATCTTTTACTGAAGTAATTCAAAATCAACATAAAAATGTTGCATTTGATTTGGATCAAAAGATTTATGAGATTGTTGGTACGTTACATGAGGAAGGTTTTGAATCAGAACGATTTGACAGAATAAGCAATTTTGCAAGTCAAATAACTATAGTGCCTATCAGTGCTAAAACAGGTGAAGGAGTACCTGAATTACTAACAATGCTTTTAGGTCTGGCTTATCAATATCTTAAAGAACAATTACAAATTGAAGAAGATGCTCCAGCATCGGGTACAGTTCTTGAAGTAAAAGAAGAAAAAGGACTTGGTTTAACAATAGATACAATATTATATGATGGAGTTTTAAACAAAGACGACAATATAATGATGTTAACTAAAGATCATAAAGTAATTTCTACTAAGATCAGGGCATTGTTAAAACCTAAAGCATTAGAAGAAATTAGGGAATCTAAAACGTTGTTTGAAGATGCTGATGAGATCGTTGCAGCAGCAGGTGTGAAAATTGTTGCACCTCATGTTGATGATGTAGTGTCTGGTTCTCCATTAAAAGTAGCTAATGATGAAAGCTTACGTATAGAAGATGAATTATTATCAGAAGTAGATAACATTCGTATTCAAACTAACGATGTCGGAATTATAGTAAAAGCAGATACTCTTGGTTCACTTGAAGCATTAGTAAATATCTTAAACAGTAAGGATATTCCAATCAAATCGGCAGAAATGGGAGATATTTCTCGTAGGGATATTATTAATGCATCAATCATGGCTGAAGAAGATGAAAAATATGGAGTTATAGTAGCATTTAATGTGAACATATTGCCTTCAGCTGAGGAAGAACTTAATGACCAAGAAATCATGGTATTCCAAGATAAAGTAATTTATCAATTGACTGAAGATTACCTTGAATGGGTAATGACTGCAAAAGAACGTCAAAAAAAGGAAAAATTAAAATCTATTATCAGACCATCTACAATACGAATCATGCCAAAACTAGTATTCCGTAACAGTAAACCTGCAATTGCTGGTGTAGAAATTATGTCAGGAATTATTGAGAAAGGTGCTGTTCTAATAAATGACAAAGGGAATTATGTTGGTACAGTAGAAAGTATGGAAGATAATGGTGAAAGTTTATCTAAAGCTTCAAGAGGTTCTAAAGTTGCAATGGCTATTGCTGATGCAACTTTTGAAAAGGATTTTGAAGAAGGCGACATTTTATATGTTGACATGGATGAACCTAACTTCCTTGCAATTTTCAGTGAATTAAGTGATAAGCTATTGGATGATGAACTTCATACACTTGAAGAACTTCAGGAGATTAAACAACAGAGTTTAGATCCTAATTGGGGTGTTATAAATACTGATTGGAGTGAACTTGACACTCTAGATGAGGATGAATATGAAGACTTTTACTAAGTCATTACAATAATGGAATGTAGTATAAGTAACTACAATAAATAATTACTTAAAAAACAATTAAATGGAGGCCTATAATGGCATATAAAGTAGTAGTATCAGATGCAGATGAAACATACCAAGTAGAATTAGCAGATAACGATGCAAAAACTGTAAACGGACTTAAAATTGGGGACGAATTTAACGGTGGAATCTTAGGACTTAAAGGTTACAAACTTAAAATTACTGGTGGAAGTGACAAAAACGGTTTTCCAATGAAACCTGATGTAAACGGAACTAGAAGATTCAAAAGTTTAGTAAGTGAAGGCATAGGATTCAAACCAACCACTAAAGGATTAAGAAGAAGAAAAACTGTACGTGGAAACACTATTGCAGATGATATATCACAAATCAATGTTAAAGTTTCAGAAAGAGGAGAACAATCACTAGCTGAAATCTTTGCAGAACCTGAAGAAGAACAAGAAGAATAGATATAAAAATTATTGATAATAATTGTTGATAATTTAATATCTAAGGGAGGTGTAACTTATGAAAGTACAATCCGAAGTAAACATTGGATTAGTCGGTCACGTAGACCATGGTAAAACTACTTTAACTAAAGCTTTATCTGGAATATGGACTGATACACACAGTGAAGAAGCAAAAAGAGGTATTTCAATAAGGTTAGGTTATGCTGACATAACATTCAAAAGATGCATGGAATGTGAAGCACCTCAATGTTACACTACAAAAGAAACTTGTGAACACTGCGGTTCTAAAACAGAAGTACTTAGAAAAGTATCATTTGTAGACTCTCCAGGACACGAAACATTAATGGCAACAATGCTTTCAGGAGCTGCTATAATGGATGGTGCAATCCTAGTAATAGGAGCAAACGAACCATGTCCACAACCACAAACTAAAGAGCATTTAATGGCTTTAGATGTAATAGGAGTAAAAAACGTTATAGTGGTACAAAACAAAATTGATACGGTCACTAAGGAAAAAGCAATAGAAAATTATCATGAAATTAAAGATTTTGTAAAAGGAACTTGTGCAGAAGGAGTACCAATTATTCCTATATCAGCTCAACAAGGTGCAAATATTGATATATTAATTGAAATGATTCAGAAACATATCAAAACACCTAGAAGATCTCTACGTAAAAATCCAAAATTATTTGTAGCAAGATCATTTGATATTAACAAACCAGGAACACATCCAAAGAAAATTAATGGTGGAATCATTGGAGGTTCTTTAATACAAGGAAAACTCAAAGTCGGTGATGAAATAGAAATTAAACCAGGAATTCAGATTAAACAAAAAGGAAAATCTGAATGGAGAAGTTTAACTTCAATAATTACAGGACTAGAAGCAGCAGATAATTTTGTTGATGAAGTAGCTCCTGGAGGTTTAATTGGTGTTGCTTTATTACTTGACCCTGCATTAACAAAAGCAGATTCATTATCTGGTTCTATTGCAGGAAGACCTGGAACTTTACCACCAACGATTCAAGAATTTACTATGGAAACCCATTTACTTGAACGCGTAGTAGGTACAAAAAATGAAACTGATGTAGAACCTATACATTCTTCAGAAAACTTAATGATAAATATTGGAACGTCCACTACAGTAGGACTTGTAACAAGTGCTAGAAACAATGAAGTTGATGTACAATTAAGATTACCAGTATGTGCTGAAGAAGGACAACGTGTAGCTTTAAGTCGTCGTGTTGGTGCTAGATGGAGGCTTATAGGTTATGGAATCATCAGGGCATAAAGCAGTAGTTGATACAAATTTTTGATGATGATGATTCAATTAGATATAGATGTTATAACAGAATTAAAACTATTATTACCATCGTATTATGATTTAATTGTACCATCAATTGTAATAAATGAATTAACTAAGCTTAAAGAGAAAACGAAAGGAAAAAACAAATTAGCAGCAAGTATATCGTTACAAATTGCAAAAAAAGAACCTTTTAAAATAGTTAATATTGAAAAAAAGGATCATGTAGATAATTTGTTATTAAACTATTGTACAAAACAGGATGTTTTGTGTACAAATGATAAAATCCTTCGTAAAAGAGCTAGAAAAAAGGGAATAACTGTTGTATATTTAAGACAACATAGGTTCCTAGAAGTAGATGGCTATATAAAACATGATTAAATATCATTATGCTATATCACAAGTAGTAACTAAAATTGGAGGAAAAATCATGAATCTTTGGACAGATATAGAATCAGGAAGCAATGTACCTGAAGAAATCACTGTTGTAGTAGAAATACCTACCGGATCCAGAAACAAATACGAATATGACAAAGAAAAAGAAGCATTATCTCTTGACAGAGTATTATTTTCACCATTCCATTACCCTGCAGAATATGGTTTCATGCCAAAATCATTATGGGAGGATGGAGATCCTTTTGATGTAATGGTAATAATGGATCAACCAACATTTCCTGGATGTATCATCGAAGCAAGACCAATTGGTATCATGAGAATGATTGACCAGGGAGATAGTGATGATAAATTATTAGCAGTTCCTGTAGAAGATCCTAGATTTGAAAATGTAAACGATATATCTCAAGTACCGGCTCATTACTTAAAAGAAATTGAACATTTCTTCAGCCAATATAAAGCACTAGAAAATAAAACAGTAGAAGTAAAGGGTTGGGAAGATAATCAAGCTGCTAAAGAAGCTGTTTTACACGCAATTAAGTTATATGAAGAAAAATATGAATAAGCACATGTGAGGTATTATAAGTGTACGAAATAGCAACTATTGAAGATACAGTAAGAGTACCACCAAATATGTTTGATAAACCTCTAGATGAAGTGGCAACTGAAATACTTAATAAAAAATATGTTGGAAAACTTGATAAAAAATTAGGTATTTTAATCACAGTTACGGACGTACTTGACCACTCAGAAGGAAAAGTAGTTATTGGTGATGGATCAGCATTTTATCATATAAAATTTGATGCATTATTCTTTAAACCAATGTTGCATGAAGTTATTGATGGTGAAGTAATCGAAATTATTGAGTTCGGTTCATTTGTAAGAATTGGACCATTAGATGGTTTAGTACATGTATCACAAGTAACAAATGATTTCATCACATATGATGAAAGAAGAGGAGCACTTGTAGCAAACGAAACAAACAAATCATTAGAACAGACAGATTTCGTTCGTGCAAGAATTGTGGCATTAAGTATGAAAGGAAATTCAACAAAAGAATGTAAAATTGGTTTAACAATGAGACAACCTGGTTTAGGACGTTTCGAATGGATTGATGAAGAAAAACGGAAATCCAAAAAATAAGTATGAACAAGTTTAAGGAGAATTATCATGGCTGAAAGAGCATGTCCAAGATGTAATTATATTTCTTTTGAAGATACTTGTCCCTTATGTGGAACAGAAACATCACTTGCTTGGACTGGATTAATAGTGGTGATAGATCCTGATGAATCAGATTTAGCAAATGAATTAAATATTAATTCACCAGGAAGATATGCATTAAAAGTCAGAAAAAATTAAAGGAGAACCTATTGTGCTAAGACTACCAAAATCTTTAAGAAAAGAACTTAGAAAACCATTCGGCAAGTTGCACAAATCCATTAATTTAATCAAAGAACCACTACAAAAACAAATACAAGAAGATAAATTGATCATCGCTATAGGTGATGTTACATCAATAAAACTGTTTGAAAATGGTATACAACCTCAAATTTGTATAGTTGATAATTTAACACAACGAAAACCTATAGAACATAACTTAGATCATACAGAAAACATTATTTATGTAAATAATCCTGCAGGAGTATTAACTGAGGCATTTATTGATATATGTAAATCTTCAATTAAAGAAGCTTGCAACGAAAATCCCATTATTATACAAGTAAATGGGGAAGAAGACCTTGCAGTATTACCCTGTGTAATAAACTCACCAAATGATGCCATCATATTATATGGACAACCAAATGAGGGTGTTGTATTGGTAAAAGTAGACGAAGCTTATCAAAGAGCTTTAAATTATTATAAACAATTAATTAAGGAATAACGATAATATGGAAATCAAAATTTTAGAAAAAATAGAAAACCCATTATTAAATAGGACTGAAATTAAATTTGAATGTGAATATCCAGCAGAAGGAACACCTAATTTATTAGATGTTAAACACAAACTTGTTGCTTTAGAAGACTCATCCAACGATCTCCTCGTGGTGGACAACATGAAGCCTAGCTATGGAGTTGCAAAAGCAGTTGGTTTAGCAAAAGTATACGACTCTGTAGAAAAATTAAACGAAATTGAACCAAAAGCAGTTCTTGCAAAAAATGAAGAACCTGAAGAAGAAGTTACAGAAGAAGCTGCAGACGAAGAAGCAATTGAAGAAGTTGAAGATGCAGAATAGATGCTACTAAAGGGGAAATAATAATGAGTAAAAAATATGAATTATATGAAGTTAAAGATGGTAAAATCGTTAGAAAAAACCCAGAATGTGTAAGATGTTCACATGGAATATTCATGGCAGACCACGGTGATAGATACGCATGTGGTCGTTGTGGATACACACAATGGAAAAACGAATAGATATTACAGTAGTATTTAATTTTTCACCACCATTTATTTATTTTTAAATTATTTTTTCATTCAATTTTGTTATTATTTTCATTTTTTTTGTTAAAAAATATACTTTTTATTTCAAATTCTTATATTATTTTATATTGTTCACTCATATTAAAATTTACTTTATTTTTTATTAAGAAAAACTATATTAATATAATTGTATAAAATATTAGTACTTGATATAATGTTTTTTATTAAGATATTTTTCATAAGATTTATATGGAAAAAATTTTTTTCAAGAACTGGATATACCAAGTGATAACTTAACTATTAATATGGTTAATCTTTAGATTCTTTTGAAATTAATTGGGATTGAAGATACATATAGTAGTAATTACACAAACATTTTTCTGAATTGTTCAGTGAATGTTTTTAATAAAAAGATAAGATATTGATAAAAAAGTGTTGATTCTCCAAAATATATTATTTCTTATTTTATTCAGAATCATTCTCTGATAGATAAGAATTAATATTTTAAAATCATTGCTTGGAGAATAGTTTAAGGTAAAATAATAATTATATTATTTGATAACTATGAAAATAGGAATAAATTTTATTGAAATATGGGAAGTTTAAAGGTTTGGCGACTATTTCTTCCCATATTTCTTCATGTAAACATATAAAATAAAATAAATTATTTTATACATTATTATTCTTTTTTTCATATTATATTAAATTTTTTAAAAAACATCAGGAATCATTTAAAAAATTTAAACAATATTTTATTAAATATTAATATTTGTTTAAAAATTTAAATATATTAAAATATTATTAAAAATTTTAAAAAGGAATATAATTTTATTTTTTTACTTTTTAAATTAAAACATACGTTCAATCAAATATTACACTCAAATTCTAAAAATCAAACAAATACAACTATAAAAAATTATTCAAACTAATTTACGAAGATTATTGCTGAATAACATAACTTGACTTTATTTGAATGAACGAAAATACAAACCAAAATAATTAAAAAAGAAGGAATGCCCTTTTATTATAATTTTCTATTAATAAAATTAGAAAAGGATATTCTAGAAATAATGAGACATAAATTAATTTAATATTCAAGAGGTGGAATGTGTTTAATAAAAACAAAAAATATGTCTGTCTCTTTTTGATAATATTTGTCACTTTAATGACTTGTTGTGTTGTAGCAGCAGATTCTACAAACAAACAAACAAATACTAACAAGGAAGTAACAGTTAAAAAAACTGTACAAAAGATAGAATCAAATCATATCAAGAAATCATCATTGAAGTCAACAAGTAACAGTATTACTAAAACAACTAATAAAAACACGGTAAAATCAATAACAACAACAAAAAGTCAGAAGACAAACAATTATACTAATGAGTCGGATGAAAAAACAAAAATAAAAAATGAAACTAAAATAAATACGATAAGTAAGGACAAAACAAAAAACAAAACAGTAAAAATGGGTACAACAGGTACTCCAGTATCAAGTTGGAGTCAAATTGGAAGTTCAGGAACCTATTATTTAACACAAAATATTACGGCAAACGGTGCAAAAACAGTTTCCAGTATTACTATTGATGGAAATGGTTTCACAATATCCTCAACCAATGGTGCTCATGATTTATTCACTGCAAGTGGTACAGTAAAACTAACTGATATTGTTTTTAGGAATGTCAATGGTTATATAATATCCGGTAATTATGGTCATGAATTAACAGCATGTGAAGTCTATGGTGGAAGAGTATATAAACTCACTGCTGATGCAGATAATCAAAATTTAGTAACATTAACAAACTGTTATTTCAATAGTTTGGAGGCAAATGCTTTTGATAGTGATATAGGTGGTGCACTCTCAAATAAGTACCTAGTATATAATTCAATTTTCGAAAACTGTACTTATCCTATATTCCCTATATTTAATAAAGGAGTATTTGAGGGATATAACTTTATCATACAGGACCATGTTGCAAGTAAGGCGAGAGATGTATCAGGTAGTGGCACACCTCCACTATTATTGCATGGAGGACAAAGTACTGTAAGCATCGAAGGAATATCTTCAAACACAGCTATTGTTATCACGGCACCAAATGTTCACGTTAATCAAACAAATAATGTAACTGCAAGATTAACTGCAGTAGTTAATGGTAAAACAGTGGGTGTTCCACGTGAAGACGTCACGATTACCATAACTGATAAGAATGGTGGTGTTGAGACTTTACCTGGTTTCACAGATTCTTATGGAAGAATATACAGAACTAACATAGATGGAAAAACAGTCATCCCTATTGTTTCAACTGAATGTGGGCTCGTAAATATTGCAGTAAGTTATGGTGGAAGTTCATGGGTAACAAATGATAATCAGCCATTGTATAGGTCAAGTACAGCTACAGGACAATACCAAGTACTTGGTATTCCTACAACAGTTACAACTTCATTTAATGAATCTCAGATAACCTATCATGATAATGTTACGATATATGCTAATGTTGATAATAATGATAATAATTCTGTTAAAGTAAATGAGGGAAGTGTTGATTTTTACTGTGAAGGAGAATATATTGGTACGGCAAACGTAATTAATGGTGTTGCTACCTTAGAAAATGTTCAAATTAATATTACAGGTATAAGACAAAGTAATAGTGCCATTACTAATGGTGCTGTACGATTCAACACAACTTATAGTGGTGGAAGTCATTATAACATGAATAAGTCCTCTAATGTAACATTAACAGTTTATAAATCTGATGGAATTGTAATCACGGCTCCTGAAGCAATTTATAGATATGTTGGCGATTATTTGAATCTTTGGATTAATGTAACTGATGCCAATGGTGAAAATATTACAACAATTAGTTATAATAAGAATTTTACAATTCATGATACAAGATCTGATTGGGAGGGTGTACGTTTCTATGCATTTGGAAATAGTAACTATTATTATACGAATGGTGCTATAAATGGTACCGCAGTACTAGGTAACAGAACCAATGTTAAAATAAAAGCAGAAATTCCAACACAGTATCCTGTAACATATCCTCAAGGATATTATTATGCATTCAAAATTAACAGTAAATACTTGGGGGATCTTTATTATCTTCCAAATAATCAAGATGCAATCACAACAGTTTATGTGATGAAATTACCTACTGTAACTACTATTGCTAACACATCAGGATATGTGACTGGAGAGATTGGCACTCCAGTTACATTAACTGCAACTGTCACAGATACATATAATAATATTGTCGTAAAGGAAGGTACTGTTACATTTAGAAATAGTACTGACATTCTGGGAACTGCTAATGTAAATTCAATGGGAATAGCATCCCTAAACGTAACATTCAATAAGCCATTCAATGATGAAGAGATTACAGCCACTTTTGTAGGTGCAGATTATGCCAATGGAGCAACTAGAAAATATGAGGATTCAAGTGCAACAACACATCTAAATATCACTAAGATTCCTACAGTAACTGAAGTTTTCACGGGACAGGCTACAAATGAGTTAAATGTAGTATTCAGAGTAACTAATGAAACTGGTAATGTTATACGTACTGGTTTGTTGAATGTGTATGTTAATGGTACTCTTATTGATGCTATTGATTTGAGTTCTGGTTTGACTCCTTCGGTTGATTATGAGGGGTATTTCAGTAAAACGTATACTGGTCCGTATTTGTACAGTATGGGTATTGATGATCAGCATTTCTTAGGTTCTAAGCTTGTTGCAGAATATGTTGAAAATGATGTTTATTTGAATAGTTCTGCTAATGTTGATATTGGTGAAGTTTTCAGTCACGTGTCACTTAGTGTGGTTGTTAATGAGTCATCAATTTATGTTGATGGTAGTGTTAATATTACTGTTACGGCTGTTAATGAGGATGGTTATCCTGTTAAGTATGGTATGATTTGTATTAAGGTTGGTGATTATGAGTATCCTCCGTTTATTTTGGATGATTCTGGTAATAGTGTTCGTAGTGTAATTTATAGTAATGTTACTCCTGGTAATTATTCTGTAACGGCTAATATTAGTTGTGTTTTATATCATCCGGTTGTAAATTCAACGAGCTTTAATATTAATCTTATTCCTACTATTACGACTGTTAATGCAGTTAGTGGTAGTGTTGGTGCAGTGACTAATGTTAAAGCTACTGTTGTTGCAGGAAATGGTATGGTAGTTAATCAGGGTATTGTTCGGTTCTATTGTGGTGAGCAAGAACTGGGTAGTGCTAATGTTGCTAATGGTAATGCCAGTATTGATGTGCAATTTAATGGTACTATTGTTGATGGTCGTATCACTGCTACTTATGTAGATAATAGTGATGTTGTGCTCTTTAATAATAGTAGTTCTAACAATGTTGTGGATTCTGGTGTAACTAATATAGCTCCCGGAACTGCTCATATTAGTATGCAGGAAGAATATTCTGGATATTATGATGATGAAATAATAATAACAGTTAATGTTACTGATATTAATTCTGGTAAGAATATTACTAGTGGAAGCATAATCTTTAAACAGGGCACTGAAACACTCAGTACACAAGAATTAGATGCTAATGGTCAAGCTTCATTAGTTTATCATATTACTGGTGATAGTAAAGTAGAAATCACTGCTGAATTGATAAATACAAATTATACTGCAACAAGTAATAGTACAAATGTAACAAAACTATTAAAAGAATCTACATTAACTATCTTTGATGTTCCAAACAATGTAAAAGTATTTGAACAGTTCACATTCAAGATAAAACTGAACACTTCAAATGGTATGGGATTAGGTGGTAAAACAGTTACTGTAAAAGTTAATAATGAAACAATTCCAGTAACACAAACAAATAATGATGGAGTTATCACGGTAACATATACTCCTAAAAATAATAATAGTATAATTATTAATGCTACATTTGAAGGGGATATAGCCTATGCAGCATCTAATGCTACAGATTCATCGTTAACTAGCGAACATATCAGCTTAATAGGCACTAATATTATAGTTGAAAGTCCTGAAAGTGTTACAATTGGTGATACCGTAACAGTCACAGTAAAATTACTCAATGATACAGAAGGATTAATTAACCCAGAAAATGTTACATTGTCAATCACTTTAAATGGTGTTGAGATTACTCCAGTAACTAACTCTACAACAAACAACATAATCACAATCACTTATATTACTACAAGACATGGTGATTTAAACATCACAGCAAATTATGCTGGTCTAGATGGTATTTACAGTGAAAGTATTGAAGCAAAAAATTCTACATTAATCAATCCTAAAACAGCAACATTAAATGTTGATCTAGGAAATCTTGTAGCAACCAATACTTCAGATATTGTTATAACAGTTCCTGAAGATACAACTGATGTACTTAATGGGGAAACTGTTTATATCAACGTTACAGAGACTGGTGCTGGTGGAACAACTCACATATTAACTGGAACCTTTGTTGATGGGCAAGCAGTAATTAGTATTACTCCTACAATATCTGGAGGGGTAACATTCAATGCAGTTCTACCTGATAATAATATTTATGGAGTATTGGAATCAACTGGAAATAGTAATGTGGAATTAATGCCTGTTACTCTTCAGATTGTATCGGATGATGATATCATGGTTGGAAACAACTTGGGAGTTACAGTTAATGTCGTTGATGCTAATGGAAATATTATTAACAATTTACCAGTAAATATCAGAGTACATACTGATGGAGTATATGATAATGTAAATAGTGGTGCAACCGTAAACTATTGGATAAATGATAAAGGAAACTTAAACAGTGAAAATAATAATGGAAATGTTAGCATTACTGCTGATTATGTTGGTTCAAACGTATATGCTCAAGCAACACAAGCTACTAAAACAGTAATTACTCATGGAATTAACACGACAATCATTCCTGAAAATGATAATCAAAAAATCAAATTAAATCAAACTAATACTTTCAAAATTAAAGTAGTAGAAACAGATAATCCTACAAATCCTATTAGGACTGGAACGGTTACAATTACTGTAGTAAATGCTACTGGTGACAGTATCTTAACAAGTTCTGATACTCAACCTGATATTAATGGATATGTATATTATTCATTCAATCCAGCAACTACAAGCACTATCACAGTAACAGCAATCTATGATAACGGAACTTACTATAATGGAAATATAAGTACACAAACATTCTCATTGGAAAACAGTAACTTTGAATTTGTAACACCAATAATCGAATTAACAGCTACTAACACAGCAGTTAATCAAACAAACACTATCACAGTTACTCTTAAAGATGGTGAAAACCTCATCAAATATCAGGATGTTATTGTAACAATTGATAGTAGTTCAAATACTTATAACACTGGTGATACTGGTATAATAACTATTACAAATTATAAATCAGAAATTGGTCGTCAAAATGTTGTTGTAACAGCACAATATGCCGGAAATAATACTTTAGCATACAATGCAGCAATTGATAATCAAACAATGTTTAATGTTAGTCAGATAGGAACTACTTTGGAATTTGTTTCAATTCCAGATAATTTCAAAGTGGGTACAACAGCTACTATTACAGTTTCACTTAAAGCAGCAAACGGAACTGAAATAAATGGTGAAAATGTTGATTTGTATATTGGAAATACTAAAGTAACTACCAATTCTACGGTAAATGGTATTGTAACATTTATTTACACTCCAGTTAACAATGATACTTTAACATTCAAGGCAATATATCAGGAAGAAAGTAATGAATCATATAACTCTTCAGAAACTACTGAAATTATAAGAACCGTAAGTATTATAGATACAACAATGGGTGTTGAATACCCTGCAACTGTAAATGTAACTAAACCAGTTACTATCGTAATTAATTTAACTGATGAGTATAATAATGGATTAAATACTTCCAACATCACAGTTAAAGTTGATGGCCATGTTATAACTACTGGTAAAACATTTAGTGATGATGGAAAAACTTTAACAATAACTTATCCAACAACTAAGGATGAAACATTAACATTTGATGTAGAATATCCTGGTGTTGAAGGAATATACAAAGAGACTAGTCAAAGATTCACAGTTAATGTAGTTAAAATTCCAACAACTACTGTTGTAACAATAATTAATAATACTGCTGGCAATGTTAAAATCAACGTTTCCGTAAAAGGAGAAGATGGTGTAGATGTTACTGATGGTAATATTACTGTCACAGCCAATGGATTACAGTATAATCCAGTAGCATTAAATGGTCAAAAAGAAATAACAATTCCATTAACGAACTTAGTTACATATGGTAATTTCACAATATTCGTACAATACTCTGGTAATAATACGTATAAACTAAGTAATGCCGTCGATATTACTCCAATAGAGGTTATTCCTCAAAATATCACATTCACAGTTACTGCTAACGAATCTGTTTACGTAACTGAAATTGTTAACATAACTGGTGTAATAAAAGATGGATTTGGTGAACCTATTAAGAATCGTGACGTAATAGTTCGTGTGATAGATGAAAATGGAAATATTGATCCAGAAACAGTAACTACTGATGAAAATGGTGTCTACACAAGATTATATACTACTACTAAAATTGGCGTGTTTAATGTAACAGTTTACTATGGTGGACAAGATGGTATAAGAAACACTACTTGTCAAACAAATTTCACAGTAAATCTTATTCCAACAAAAACAGTTGTTGGTGTTAACAATAATACTTCAGGATTCTTTAAAATAAGTGTAAATGTCACAGACAATCGTGAAGATTATGAGAATACTCCTGTTGACAGAGGTATTATAAAAGTAGTTATTAATGGTGATGAAAATAATCCAGTTTATCATACAATTACAAGCAATGAAAGTATTATCACGCTTGATAGCATTACAACTAATGCTACAACAAACATACTAGTAACTTATGAATCAAATGAAAAGTATAATTCTAGTAGTGCAGATGCATTTGATGTAAATGCTCGTGTTAAAGAAACATACTTAATATTATACGCACCAGAAAGTACGCCATACAATCAAACAATTACAATTAATGGTACATTGATATGTGAATGTGGTCGTGGTGTATATAACGCTGAATTGCCAATAGTATTTAATGATTCATATGTTTATACTCAAAAAGTAATTGTTGATGAAAATGGTAACTTTAATTTCTCATTCCCTGCTAGTTATGTAGGTAATTTTGAAGTTAATGCGTCATTTGGTGGATACTTCGGAATGGCAAATCCTTCAAATGGAAGTACTATATTCACAGTTACAAAAGTAGTTACTGATACTGAGGTTCTCATCACAAGTGAAAGTCCATCAGCTTTAAGAGTACTTTTAAGAGTATATAATGGCACTTCAGAAGTTAAATATGGAAGAGTATCATTAATTGTTGGTGAAACAACTATTAACGTAACAGATTTAAGTGATTCTAACCTACACATGGATTATAATGGTAACAATTATGTTGTCAAAGATTTCACAGAAGAATACTTGGAAAGTTTAGGAATAACTGCAGGGGTAAACTCAATCAAAGCAATATATGCAGAAAATGAATACTTCTTAGATAGTCAAAATGAGTATATAGGTTCAGTTTCAGATAATGCACTAATTAAAGTGTCAACTAACCAATCAAGCATTTATGTTGACGGTAGCATTAACATAACAGTAAATGTTACAGATTCTAATGGAAATCCAATCCGTGGAAGATTAACATTAAAAATAAATGAAAACACTACAGAAAACATAATTATCAGTGAAGGGGATAATGGTATTTACAGTATCATTTACTCTAACACAACAGCAGACCACTATGATATAACAGCTACATTACAATCAGCAATATATGCTACAGTATCTAATAGTACAAGCTTCAATATTACTAAAATACCTACAAAAACCAATGTATCAGTACATAATAATTCATGGGGTAATGCAAGTATTGATGTAGTAGTATATGATGTACGTACAGATACAATTATTAATACGGGTAGCCTACATTATCTAATAGGAAATGTTGGACAGGATGAAGGTGATAAAGAAGTTACATCAAGTATAACTAACATTGAAGTTCCTACAAAATATGCTGGTGAATTTGCAGTAACAGTAATCTACCAAGAAAATCCTACATACTTGTCAAGTACAGGAGTGGAAGATGGAACTGGAGATGCTTTTGTAATTAATATACGTAAACATGATGCATTCATAAATGTAACAACTGATAAGGACGTATATTTTGTTGGAGAAAATGTTAAAATAAGTGGATATTTATATGATTTAGATACAGGTCTTCCAATAACTGGTCAAACAGTAAATATTGTAGTTAAAAACAGTACAAATCTTGTAGTTCTCGGAACTTTCACACCAATAACCGATAATAATGGTTACTATGAAGTTAATAGAACTACTACTAGTTCAGGAACATTTATTGTAAATGCAACATTTGAAGGAACAACTATTGCTAGCGAAAGTAACATAAATGCAGCTAATAACAGCACGACATTTACTATTAATAGGATTCCAACCACAACTACAGTACAAACATTAAACGATACATATGGCAATATTACCATAAGCGTAAATGTTAAAGGCAATGATGGATTAAACATTACTGAAGGTACTTTAAGTATTAAATTTGGTAATGAAGTATTAAATGCACAAATAACTGGAAACGAAACTGTAATTAAATTACCGTCAATAGGTATTGATACTTACGACCTTAATGTTTCTTATCCTGGAAACGATAAATATGTTGAAAGTAACAATACTGCAGGTGTAACAAACATCAATGTACAAAAACAATATGCAACAATAACAGTCATAGCAAATCCTACTCAGGTTATTGTAGGTGAATCAGTAAAAATTAGTGGATATGTTTATGATGGTATGAATAACCAAACAAACCTTATTAATGGTGTTGTAAACATAACATTTGTTGATGAAAATGGTAATCCTGAAACAGAATATGATGTGCCTTTAATTGGTTCATACTATGAATTTACTAGAAGCACAAAATATGCAGGCATAATCAACGTAACAGTTGCATACATAAATGATACCTACTATAATTCAACAGCAAAAACATCATATACTGTTGATAAAATACCAACAAATACTACAGTAAGCATCTATAACGATACTTATGGTATGGTCGAATTAGCAGTAACAATTGTTGATGCTAGAAATGGTAATCCAATTACAACAGGTCATTATAATATATCAATAAATGATGATGGACAGTATAATTTAATATTTGGACAAGATAATCGTTGGGTTAATGCTACAACGTTCATCATTCCAGTAGATACTACTAATCGTGATATAATTGTAACACTTAATTATACTGGAAACAGTACTCATGAAAGCAGTGTTGGTGTAGATGGAAACGGTATTACTCCTATAGAAATACATTCTGTTAATCAAACTGCAACTCTTACAATAGAGGTTGACTCAACAGAAACGTATGTTGGAGAAACCTTAAGAGTAAATGGTACTCTTGTGGACGGATTAGGACATAAAATCAACGGTAAAATAAACTTAACATTTACTAATGGTACAGAAACTTATACTATTGAGGAAAATGTAGTGGATGGAAGATATACTCATCTTAAAACAGTTAATATGACTGGAACTGTTAATGTGACAGCAAGCTATCTTGGAGATGGGGATTATATTAATCCAGTAAACGCTACTGCAAATTACACAATAGATAAAATACCAACAAGTGTAACAATAACTGTTGTTAATAATACAGTAGGAAATTTAACGATTAGTGTACAAGTAAATGATACATTCCACAAAGTTGTATTGGAAGAAGGAAATATCACAATAGACTATGGAACTGCTGTGATAAATGATGCTATGTTAAATGGAACAATAACCCTATTTAACATTCCAAGTACTTCACAAGCTCCATTAACAATAACAGTAAACTTCACAGGAAACAACACACATAATTTCAGCACAAATACAATTAGTACAGGTCAACTAGTAAAACAAGTCCCTTCATTAACAATTAGTGCTAATGAAACTGCACAAGTAGATCAAATAGTAACAATAAACGGTACATTAACCAATGGAATGGGTGAAAAATACAAAGATAAAGAAATTATAATTAAAGTATATAACTCAACAGGTTCACAAGTAGCAGAACTTTCTGCTCATACAAATGTTGATGGAAATTACACTGCAAATTATGCGCCAAATAAAAATGGAACATACACTGCAGTTGCTTCATACATTGGTGATGATGTGGTTGCAGGAATTACCCGTGAGGAATTCCAAATAGTTGTAGATAAGGTTCATACAATAACTAATGTAACAATCTTAAACAACACTGCAGGAAATGTAACCATTAAGGTGAAAGTAACAGATGAACAGGGTAATGCTATTACTAGTGGAGAATTGAATGTTACAGTCGATGGAGTAACCAATCTAAAAACATTTACGGATGTGAATGAATACATATTCAAACTTGATGGTATTCAAACAAATGGTACTCATACTGTAAGTGTTGAATATCTTGGAACAGCAGATAAATACTATTCAAGTAAAGGTAACATTTCAACGGAGGAAGGTAGTGAAGAATTAACACATATTGATGCTGCACTACAACAATCCACAATAACTATTGATAAAGATAAAAATATTTTATATATTGGAGACAACATTACAATTTATGGACGTTTACTTGATGGAATGGAACAACCTATTTCAGGAGCATATGTTATCTTAACATTTGTTGATGAAAGTGGTAGCATCAGGTTTGAATCATTTAATGTAACAGATTCAAATGGGTACTATTATTATCACAGAACCACGGAATACATTGGTACTATAAATGTTACAGTAACATATGATGGTCAAGAAAACAAAATTAATGCTTCAAGCGCAAATATCACATATACAGTCAATAGAATTCCAACAAACACTTATATTAACACATTAAACAACACATTAGGTAATGTAACCATTGAAACATGGGTAACTAATCAATTTGATGTTACAGAGTACATACGTGAAGGTACACTATATGTTTATATTAATAATGCTCAACAACCTGCTGAAACACTTCCTATCAGTACATTAACGCCTAATGAAAATGGTAGATACACTATTAAATTAGATGAAAATTATAATGATGGGGAAAACACAATAAGGGTTGTTTATAGTGGAACTAATACCTATGTTGGTAGTCAAGCAGAAAAATCTGGAAAATTATATAAAGATGATGTTGAAATAAACATTACTTTAGATAAAGACACGGAATTCGTAACAAAGGATATAAATGCTATTGTTTCATTAATTCATGATGGAAATTCGTTACCTGGTAAATTAAACATTACAATAATCAACTCAACTGGTGATGTTGTAAGAGTAATAAGTACTGAGGAATACTTAGAAAATGGAAATAAAACATTTACATTCACAGAAGTTACCGGTGATGAATACACAATCAAAGTAGAATACGGCGGATCAGAAATTTACAATGCATTAAATGCTACAAAAACATTCACATTAAACAAATTACCTACAGAAACACTTGTTGATGTATTAAGCAATGTGATAAACAATGTAACAATTAATGTAGTGGTTAATGACACGGAAAACAATGAAATAATAAAAACAGGTTACTTACATGTAACAGTTGATGGAAATTCTCTTGAATTAATCCCTGTAAATACTACAGGTGAAACAATCATTAAACTAGACACTACGGGATCTAATGTATTAGTTACTGTAAGATACATTGAAAACAACCAATATGGTCCTAGTCTTGGTCTAAATTCATCAAGTCTTGAAGAGTTTACTAACATAACATTATCAAAACAACCAACAAGAATCACGATAGTTGCAAATCCTAATGAAACATACATTGGAACACCAATTACAATTACAGGTAACCTTATAAATCCATTAGGAGATGTAAACAATCAATTAATTAGAATAGTAATTAATGAAAAATCATACGAAGTCAGAACCAGTGATGATGATACTGGAAGCTACACATTCACATATGATGGTGAAACTAGTATAGCAAATGGTAACGGAACATTCACAGTAAGTGTTATATATGATCCAACAAATAACCCAGTTGCAAATGCATCAGATAATTCAACTACAATAAAAGTAGACAAGATTCCAACAAACACAAGTATTGTGATTATGAACAACACTGTTGGAAACGTAACTGTTAATGTTAAAGTTGTAAATGCAGTAAATGGTGAATCAGTCACAATGGGTAATGTTGAATTCTATAATCAAAACAATGAATTAATAGGCAGTTATCCAATAACACAAGAAGAAAATATCATTAAATTAGGAAACATCACAGATTCAGGCAACATAGCAGTTACAGCTAAATATATTGAAAACAATATTTACCTTGGAAGTGATGTGAAATTGGATGATGATAAGACACAACTATTAGAAAACATCACAGTACGCAATCAAACTGCAACTATAATGATTGATATAAACCAAACCACTGTCACTATAGGAGAAAGCGTTACAATTAATGGTACTCTCGTAGATGGAATGGGGGAAAACATTGATGGAACAAACATAGTTGATATTAGAATTGATAATGATGTATACCACGTGAATGTAACTAATGGAAAATTCAGTCTAGTAAACATTACATACACTCAAGGAGTTAAAAAGGTTAATGCAACATATGTTGGTAGTAACACTATAGACTCTGTTGTAAGTACTACTAAGGAGTTCACAGTAAACCTTATTCCTACAAAATCAACAGTAGGAATAGTTAACACTACAGTAGGCAGTGTTGTTATAAATGTTAACGTAACAAACGTTACTGGTGATTATGTAACAACTGGTGAATTATTAATTAAGGTTGGTAATAATGAATCACGTATCATTTCAGTAAACAGTACTGGAATTACGTTTATCCCATTAACAGAAATAATTGCTATGGATAATGTAACTGTAACAGTAACTTATCTTGCTAATGAAGTATATAATTCCAGTATTGCTGTTGATGTGGAGACCCTTGATCATTTGGAACCTAATCCATATGTTGATATTAACACCACAAGACACTATTCCATAATGGAAGTGAATGTTGTTGAACCACCTGTTAAAGTTGGACAAAACATTACAATAACTGGAAATCTTGTAATTGATAATGGAACTACTGTGGACAATGGTACAACAGGTGAAAATGAAATAGTGCAAATTTGGATGGGTAATTCTAATGTTGGAAATGCAACAGTAAAAGAGGGTCATTTCGAATTCAATTACACAACAAATCAAGTAACTGAAGGTGCAACGGCAACAATAATCTATGATGGAACTGAATTAGTACGTGGTAGTGAAGGTACGGTTAATTTTGTTGTAGAAAAATTGCCTACAATAACAATTATCAATGTTTTAAACAATACTGCTGGTAATGTAACCTTAAATATATCAATAAATGATTCATTCAACAATAAAGAATTAAATTATGTGGATGAAAATAATTTAGGAGTTGGATATTTATTTGTTTACATTGGTGAAGACTTAAAACAAGTTGAAATATTACATAATGAAAATATTATTCATTTGAATGATGAATTAACTATTCCACAACCAGGTGTTTCAGTAACTGTCGCATTTGTTCCAAATGAGAACATCAATTACTTGGGAAGTCAAAGTAACACGGTATTTAATGTAGTTACTCAAGTAGCAAATCTTACTATTGAAGCCACTCCAAATCCTGCTAGTGTTGGTGAAGCTGTAACAATAACAGGTAGGTTAGTTGATGGAATGAATAACAACATTTCTAATGTTGAATTATCATGGAATATAGGTTCATCGTCCGATAAAACTATTACGGATGAAAATGGTATTTACTCATTTACTTACGTACCAACTCGTGAAGGAGTATATGACGTAAATGTGTCTTATGCTGGTGGCATATCAGTTAGTCCAATTAAAGCTACAATTCCATTAATAGTTAACAAAATACCTACTAACACTACAGTAGAAGTAATCAACACGACAGTTGAAAATGTTACAATACGCGTAACGGTTACTGATAATGATACACAAGCAATAACAAGTGGACAGTTCAATGTAACATTATTCAATAGTACATGGACTAAGACAACAACAGTTGACATAACGGGCATAAGTACAGATGTTAACCTTAATATCACTACAGCAGACAGTGATTTCACAGTAAAAGTTGTTTATCTTGGTGATAATAAGTATATTAACAGTACAGGAAGAGATAATCAAGAACGTGAAGAAATTCCAATTCATACGGTTAAACAGAATGCAACATTAACGATAGTTGCTAATCCTACCGAAGCATATGTTGGAAGAACAATAGAATTTACTATTGATCTAAAATGTGGTATGGGTCATGGAATTACAGATAATGTTACATTAAACATCACATCAGAATTTGGTTCAGAAATTATTTATCCTGTTCAAGTAACTGATGGAACCGTGGTTTATTCCAGAATAAGTCAAATAGTAGGACAAGTCAATGTAACAGTAATGTATGTTGGTAATGGAACAATCAATCCACTGAATTCTTCAACCACTTACACAATCCTGAAAATTCCTACAACTACAACTCTAGTAAGTGTAGTTAACAACACTTTAGGAAATCTTACAATTGAAATAAGATTTGCTGATACACATACAGGTAATGCAATTACTAGTGGTTCAAACTTTACAGTTGAACTATTAGGAAAAGAAGAAGAATCCAGAGTAACTTACAACTTGGATAATGATGCAAGTGATGACAGATTTAATATAACTGCTACTGGATCAATAATTCTTAAAGTAGATGAAAGTCATTTCGATAATGAAGAAGAAATTGGTATTGTAACATTCTTGGGTAATGGAACATATAATTCAAGTTGGACACGTGCTAGTGAAGAAGTTGAAAGATCACCTGTAACTATTGAATTAAACATCAATGATACTGTATATATTAATCAAACAGTAACATTTAATGTTACAGTTAAAGATTCACAGGGAGTACCTTTCGAGGCAGTTGTAAATATTACTGTAAATGGTGAGACATTCAGAACAGACGAAACGATACCAGTAACTGGTAAAACATTTACATTTAGTAAAGAAATATCTGGTAATTACACAGTTGAAGTAACATATCCTGGTACTAAGTTGTTATCAAATGCTACAGCTAATAAAACTGTGATAATTGACAGAATACCAACCGATACAAAAGTAACATTACTAAACAATACATTTGGCAATGTTACAATCAAAGTTACAGTGAATGACACGGTATACAATAAATTAATATCAGAGGGTACACTTATAATAACTGGTGGAGCTCCATGTAATGTAACATTAATCGGAACAGAAACCATCATTACATTAAATATAACTAATATAAGACCTACAAATGTATTTGTAAAATTCAATGGTACTGAATCATATCAACTAAGTTATGGATTTGATACGGCTACTGATGAAGAATTTGAGATAATTGATGTTGTAAAACAAGATGCTACTTTAACTGTAGATGTCACACCTAACCCTAATCATGTTGGAAACGAAACTATAATAAGGGGTAAATTAGTTGATGGAATGGGTAATAATATTACTGGTGAAGTGGTGAATATACTCATAAACAATGTTACATATCAGAGTGATGTAAATCTAGATGAATATGGTGAATTCAGCATTCCTTATATCGGAAGTGTTAATGGAACTTACAATATAACAGTAGAATTTGGTGGAAACAGGTATGTAAATCCAATTACAGTTAATAAGACTTTAACACTTAATAAAGTAGATACAACTACAACGGTAACGGTATTAAATAATACTGCAGGAAATGTGACAATAAGAGTCAACGTTACTGATGAATTTGAAAATCCAGTAACTACAGATACGTTCATAGTGAACATCACACAAAGTGATGATACAATAACACAATTAATTATTCCAATAAATGGTGATGTAACTGATGTATTATTACCAATTGATTCTGAAGGAGACTTCAAAATTAATGTAACCTATGTTGGAACAGATAAATACAGCAGTAGTAATGGAATTGAAGATACAACAAGTGAACAATTCAAAAACATTACAGTAGTCAAACAAAATGTTACTCTCACGGTAAATGCTGTAGACTCCGAAGTATTCCATGGTTCAAACATATTCATAGAAGGAACACTAACAAATGCTACAGGATTACCTATTGCAAATGTAAATATTACCCTTACATTTAATGGTCAGGATGAAGTTAATGTAACAACCAATACTGCTGGTTACTATTCATACACTAGAACAGCTTTATTTAATGGCAATGTGATGGTAGTAGCTTTCTATGCTGGTGATGATAAGTATAACAATTCTAGCAAAGACGATACGTATATTGTCAATAAGATACCTACAAACACAACAGTAAGTATTGTAAACAATACAGTATGCAATGTAACAATTGATGTACAAGTAAAAGATGCTAATAATCCATTAGTAATCATTACAAATGGTACAGTTAACGTAACAGTTAATAATGTAACCACACAACACAACCTTACAGGAAGTGTAACAAACATCAAATTAAACATAACAAACTGTACAAAAGCAAATGTAACAGTAGTGTACATTGGAAATGATACTTATGCAAACAGTACGGGTATGGACAGGAATACTATTGAATCTGATAATCCGCAAGAATTTAAAGAAGTCACGGCCGATAAGCAGAATGCAACACTCACAATTGTTGAAGGACCAAGCCCAGTCTACGTATTAAACAATGTAACATATAATGGTACACT
>JAFRMD010000094.1 GCA_017430835.1 Methanosphaera sp. | reverse complement strand
TTACTCTAAAAAAATTAAACATATGCTGGGATAAGTAAAAAAATATAAAAAGTTAGGTTATTTTTTTAATGAGAACGGATGTGTTGTTTACATTACCTGTAGGCAGTACTAATCCTTCCTGATGGAATCCACGTAGGTCAACATCTTTAACAGGTTCATAAAGCATTTGTCTCATACCAGAATATGTTCTGTATAATATTGGAGTGTCTTCATCAACAATTTCCCATAAATTGCTAAATACTTTATTTTTTGGTATTGCAAATGCTGCTACCATAATAACATCATAGTCTAAGTGTTTTATGTATCTTTCGTCACCGATAACTATTTTTATATCATCTTCTAATCCAAGTCTTCTAATAATGTGGCGTGACAGTTTTGCAACACTCGGCTGAACTTCTATTCCTACGCATTTACATCCGAATATTTTGTTAAACATGATTAGTGTTAGTGGTAACGGTCCGCTTCCTATAAAAATAAATTTGGTGTTTTCATCAAAAGGTACCAATTGGGATTCGTTTTTTAAAAGACCTTCATATCTTTCATAAAAGTGAAATGTGTCCAGTACATCCCATGCATTTTCTCCACCTTCAATAATTTCATAGGCGTTTTCTCGTTCTAATCTAGCACCAATGTAAATGTAAAATTCACGTATTGTTTCCAAGGAATTAATCATTCCTTCATCGGATAAAATAAGTTTTGCAGAATCATAGTTTATTTCTTCATCATGTGCAATGACTTCTATTTCATTAAGTATGGGGATAAGTTCATTTAAACTAGTTTCATCAATGTGTTCTTTTCCAATTTTATTTAATTTAATAGCTATTTCTCTTATTTTAGTCCAATAATTTTTAGAACTCATATTCAAACTCCTTTTAATGGATATTTGAAAATTATATTAAATAATATAATTTTAAAGTATTTTTTAATATTAATTAATTATTTGTTATAATTATTATTTATTATATTTTATGATTTAATTGTGAAGTTAATCAATTATTGATGATTATTTTATTTTAGCTTAAATTTTACTATTTTTCATAGGAATATGACTTAAAAAGCATAAATAGTTAATTTTATTAATTAATAAATATAACATATTGATAATTAATGTTTAATCAGTATTTAAATAATTTTAAAAAGAGTTCATGTTTAAATATTATAGAAATTTGGAGTTTTATTAAATTTAACATTTAAAAACTATTTTTTTCGCATAATTTAAGTAATTGGAAATATAAAATATATTATTAGAGAAATAACTCTGTTTTTATATTATTTTTTTTGATTTATAAAAAAATGTTGATGGGGGTGATATAATGTGTGAATTATTCGGAGTAAGTTCAAGAAAAAGAGTAATAATAAATGATTATTTAAAAAAGTTTTACTCACATTCGGATGAACATCCACATGGTTGGGGATTAGCACTCAAGGAAGATAATAAAATAAGCATAGAAAAGCAACCAGTTAAAGCAAGTGAAAGTGAATACTTAAAACAGTTATTAGAAAATGAAATCATTGTTGACCATGCATTTGCACATATTCGCCTTGCAACAATAGGATTAACAAATTTATATAACTGTCATCCCTTTTCAAAAAAAGATAACTATGAAAGAACATGGACATTGATACATAATGGAACAATATTCAAATACGAACCATTAGATTACTACATAAAATTACAAACGGGGGAAACAGACTCTGAAAGGATATTGCTTTATGTTGTTGACAAAATTAATGAAGAGCAAAATGATAAAAAACGTCAATTAACTTCAAAAGAATGTTTTCATTTAATTGATTCAATAACAAGCGAGTTATCAGAGAATAATAAATTAAATTATATGCTCTTTAATTGTGAAATTTTATTTGTTCATGCAAATTATAAGGATTCTTTATATTATCTACAATCTGAAGATAGTTTTTTTATTTCAACACGACCATTAAGTGATGAAAAATGGAAATTATTGCCAATTAACAGAGTATATGGAATAAAAGAAGAAAAAATTATTTATTATGGAATTCAGCATAAACATGAATATGAATTAACGGAGGAAAATTATAATTTGATTATTAAACAGTTAAGCCCTGAATTAAGACAAAACATTAAAATTGATTTTGATGATTCAAATTATATTAAAGAATATAAATCTGGTAGTAAATTGGAGTAGTTTGAACGATTTTATTACTATTTATTTTTTGTTCAGATTATAATTTAGAAAGAATTATTTTTTTAAATATATAGATATAGTTATAACGATTAGGTAAAAGTTTTGGTTATAGTACTGTTGTTATATGTTATATTGTCTTCTATAGCATTAACAGGAATTAATCCAAATTTTCTATTTACTCTTTGATGCTTTCTGGTAAATTATTGTAACTTTTACCATTATAGATTATGGTGATATAACTCCCATATCTCAAGCAGGTAATATAACAGGTATGCTTTCTGTAGTTATAGTAATACTGATTGTAAATATTTACTGTTGTCCTGTCTGCGGTTTATATGGTGGGATCCGAAGAGTAAACTTGGAATGAAATTAAGAAATTTCTTTTTAATATGCATGTAAAGCAAGTCAACCTTTAAAACGTATGGATAATCTTGAGCAGTCTAATTTGGAACTAAATAAATAGATTAAGTGACTGATTTATTGATAGAAAAAAATGAAGGAAGTGAGAATGATGATGAAACCTGATGAAATAAGACGTATGGAAGAGGAAGATGAGGATGAAGAATTTGTTGCTCTTAATGTTGACCAAAATTTGTTAGATATAGTGCAAGTTCTTTTTAAAACTGAACCTGAAGTTGAAATTTTTTATGATGGTTTTTTAGAACGTGTTGAAACTGATAAAAGACTTAAGAAACATCCTGATGATAGAAAACGTATGAACAAAGCGTTTATTGATGAATTATTGAAATATCATGATATTGATACAATCAATAATGCTTTAAATGGAATTTCTTCAGATGATGAGGAGCTAATCTCTATTGAGGATGAAAAGGATGTAAATAAAATTATACGAAAGACTTTTAAAAATAAGATGGAGTTTAGAATGTTCATGACTTATATTAGTCAGTTCATGATGGAGGATAATGATTCGCCTGTTGAAGCAGCTGCTAAAAGTATGAAACGTTTAGGTAAGTCAGATTCTGATATTCTTCAAATAACTAGTGTCATTGATAAGATTTTCTAATTTTTTATAATTTTTTTAATTGTTTTTAGTAATCATTTTTCTTAAATCATTATTAATTATCCATATATTAAATATTTGTTTTAATTCGTTTAAATAGCTTAAAAATTGTTATTATTACTTATTTTTTAACATTAAAGATTTAAATACTAGTTTTTATAATATATTTATTTGTGTTATGTTGTATGTTATTTTAAAGAAATTTTTAAAATATTTAAGAATAATAATGTGGAGGTATTAAATATGCTTAAAAAAGAACGTATTATAGATACAAATTTTTTTACAACATTATCTGAAAATTTAAAAATAATAGATGATGTCGACACATTAGAATACGTTTTTCTAGATAAAATTACTAGAAATAATATTAAAAATCAATTTTTAAAAAATAAAATGATTTTAACAAGTAATGAAAAGTATGGAATATGTATGTTGGACAATCAAGAAAAAGATGTGGAAAAACAATTAACACAATTAAATTACAATCAAATAGTAGATTTAATCATAATAAATGATTTAAATGATTCAGTTAATGAAAATATTAAAAAAATCATTGACAAACATACTATAATAGCAAAAGTTTTGTCTAATGAAATAATATACATAGAAGATATTGATAAAGAAGTATTGATATTGGTAACACCCCATCAAAAATACGTTATTAAAAATAGAGGAGTTAATGCAAAACTAATGTATGGAGAATTTAATACATAGAAACTATTTAATATTAGTAAAAATAAAAAGTTTATTTAGATAAAATGATAGAAATGGATTATTTAACTTCAGTTAGTTTTGGATTATTTGTAGCAAGCGTAATCCTTCTTATCAGTAGGTTTATGAGCATGCCTATAACTGGGGTAATACTGGCAGTAGTACTGTCCGCATTTATAACTTCATTTATTTATAATCCAAATACTAAAAAGGATCCAAAACATAGATCACTTAGAGGTACATCAGCAAGTGTATTCTTTTGTTTAATCTTTAGTATTATACTAACTATGTATTATATACCAAGATTAAGTGGTGTATTCACCACTGCTGATATGTCAACTGGTGTAGCACTTGTAATTGTATTATTAATTACCGTAATCGGTGGAGTAGTAATAGGAACTATAGGTGGTAGTATTGGTTCTACATTCAGGGACTTATACTCAGTTGCAGTATCAGAAAAATCTAAATAAACTTCAATTTTTCTTTTTTAAACTTTTTTTTGATATATTTATATACTCTTTTATACAAATTATTAATGTAAATTATTATTTTAGGGATTATAAATGAATACTTATAAGATAAGTAAATTAAAACGTGGTGAATTAAAAACAATTGGACATTATACAGGATATGTATGTATAATAGTGTCAATACTAATGATTTTTCCAATTATATGCGGAACAATATATCATGATCCACAAAAAATAACGAACTCATTTATAATATCTTCAATAATAACATTAATCGTAGGAATCATATTAATTCTGTTTTTTAAAAGAAAAGATATTACAAACTTGTCCCTTAAAGGTTCATTGATATTTGTACTGAGTATATGGGCAATAATATCAATATTCTCAGGACTTCCATATTTTGTGTCAGGACAATTAGGATTTTTCGACTCATTCTTTGAAGCAATGTCTGGAATAACTACGACAGGGTTTTCGTTAATACCAGAACAAACACATCCATACTCTATTGCAATGTGGAAAGCATTAACACAATGGTTTGGTGGATTGGGAATTATTGTGTTGTTATTGGTTATTGTACCTTCATCAGTAAGTCTAAAAAGACTCTTTTTTGCTGAAGGAAGAACAGAACAGATGACCCCTAATGTTCGACATACTACCATGATATTCATAAAACTATATTTATTATTAACAAGTTTTGGTGTAGGATTATACTTACTTATGGGACTTAATTTATTTGAAGCCATATGTTTTACATTTACTTCAATAGCAACTGGAGGATACTCAATATATTCTGATAGTGTACAAATATTTAGTTCAGTGCCAATACAATTAGTTACAATGTTTTTAATGATACTTGGAAGTACAAACTTTGTTATACTCTACAGGATAGTGAAAGGAAACGTAAAAAATTTATTTAAGGATGTAGAACTAAGAGCTATGTTAATCATTGTAACGATTGTCACGTCTTTATTGGTGATATCATTATACAATAATGGTTGCTATGGTGGTAATATAGTAACAATCTTCAGACACTCCCTCTTCCATGTAATATCGGTCATGTCATCAACAGGTTTTGTAGCAACGGACATTTCTAACTGGCCTGCATTCAGTTACCATTTACTAATATTATTGACATTTGTTGGTGGTTCAATTTGTTCAACCAGTGGGGGAATAAAACTTTACAACATTGTCATATTATTTAAATCAATATGGTGGGAAGTGGAAGAAATGATGCTTCCAAGAAATGCAGTAAAACCAAAAAGGATAAATCATGACAAAAAAGTTAGGGACATCTCTCAAAAAACCATTAAAACGGTACTTATATTTGTAATATCATATATTTTGCTATATATAATGAGCATGTTTGTAATCTTATACTACTGTAATGACATAGCCCTGGCAAGTACTCTGGCAGCATTATCAATTGGAAACACTGGAATAAGTGTAGGATATATATCTGTAAACATGCCGTTGTTAGTTAAAATTGTACTTATCATAGACTTCTGGGTAGGTAGAATTAGTGTATGGCCATTGTTCTTGGGCGTATTATATTTACTTAACAAAGTAGAAAATCAAATAAGTAGTTTAAAATAATTATAAATCTTATAACATACTTTTTTTTGAATTAAATTTCATTATTATTTTATATAATCAATTAACACTTTTTTTTAAGGTTTTTGCATGTTTTTACATATTTAATTAAAACAAGTAGTTTTCAAATAAAAACAAAAAAATAGAGGGGAGTTTATTTATAGGAATTAAATTAGGCTTCAACATCATTAATTTTAGCTTTATCTATTGCTATGAAATTTTTTGATGTCATACTGTCTAAACCAAGTAACATTGTACTTCCATTATGTAATATTGAAGTTAACGATGGTGTTATCACTCCAGTTAAACCTAATCCCATGAAGAGAGTGTTCAGTACAAGAATGTATCTGTAGTTTCTATTAATTAAATCAAGCATTTGTTGACTTAATACTCTAAGAGTTACAAGGTCTTCCAGTGTTGGTCTAAGTAAGGTAATATCTGCTACTTCTCTTGCAAGATCTGATGAATCTTTCATTGCTACTGATACATCAGCTGCAGATAATGCTGGTGAATCGTTGATTCCATCTCCAACCATGATTACTTTCTTACCTGATTGTTTAATTTCCTCGACAATTGATGATTTGTCTTCAGGAAGTACCTGTGATCTGTAGTTGGTAATTCCTAAAACTTCTGCAGTAGTTTTTGCAGCATTTTCAGAATCTCCAGTTAACATTATAATGTCTTTTATTCCTAAATCTTTTAGTTGTTCAAGAACTTCTTTTGCTTCGTCTCTTGGAGGGTCATCAATACAGATTATTCCTTCAAGATTTCCATCAATTGCAAAGTATATTATTGAATACTTGTCTGCATGTTCATTAACTAGTTGTTCGTGTTCTTTTGTTATTTGAACTCCTTCATCTTCTAGTACAAAGTGTTTACTTCCGAGAACTGTACGTTTTCCAAATAATGTTGTTACGATTCCATGAGCTACAACGTATTCAACTTCAGAGTGCATTTCCTCGCCGTGTCTAAGTCCTAGTTCAGCAGCTTTGTTTACAATAGCTGTTGCTACGCTGTGTGGGAAGTGTTCTTCTAGACATGCTGCTTGTCTTAATAGTTCATCATCGGATAGTTTTCCTAATGATACGTATTTTGCTACATGTGGGGTTGATTTGGTTAGCGTTCCAGTTTTATCAAAGATTATTGTATCGGCAGTTGCAAATGCTTCAAGGTATCTTCCACCTTTTACTACTATTTCTCTTTCTGATGCTTCACGCATTGCTGAAATAACTGATATTGGTGTTGCAAGTTTTATTGCACATGAGTAGTCAACTGTTAGTGCAGCTATTGCTTTAATTGTACTTCCTGTTATTAGGTATGTTAATCCTGTAACTGCAAAGTTCCAGGGTACAATAGAATCTGCTAAGTTTTCTGCTTTACTTTGAATTCCAGCTTTTACTTTGTCTGAACTTTCAATTAATTCAATGATTTGATTAATTCTTGTTGATTCGTTCATTGCAGTAACTTCAATAGTAATATTTCCGTTTTCCACTATGGTACCAGCGTATACTGCGTTTCCATCTTTTTTATGTACTGCAAGAGATTCTCCCGTCATTGTTGCTTCATTGATTTCGGCATCTCCTGATACTATAATACCGTCTGTTGGGATTATTGTACCTGTTCTTACAACAACTTGGTTTCCTTCTCTTAATTCACTATATGGTATTTGTATTTCTTCACCAGTTTCTGTTTTAATCCATACTTTATTGATGTTTAACATTAAACTATTTTCTAATGAGTGTTTGGTTTTTTCTATTGTGTATTCTTCTAGAATTTCGGATAGTCCGAGGAGGAATACAATTGATCCGGCTGGTCCAAACATTCCTTGAGTCATAGTTACAAATATGCTTGTTGCATCAAGTAGGTCAACATCCATTCTTAGATGTATGAGACTATCAAATCCTTTAGCTAGGTAAGGTAATGATTCGTATGTTATTTTTAAAACGTGTAATGGTAGTGGTAAAAATGCTTTGCAGAAGAATCTTACAGCCACTTTTCTTAAGATTTTGTTTATGTATCTATTGTTTGTTTCTCTAGAAATTTCGTCGGTGGTTGGTTCTGCTTCGACTACATCTGATTTTTTGATGTCTGAAAGATATTTTATTACTTGGGCTTTTTTACAAGTGTATTCTAGATAGATACTACCATTTGCTGATGAAACTTTAACAGAGTTGATACCTTTTTTGCCAGTTAGTAATCTGGCAATTCCATATCCTTCTTCTTGTGTAAAAACATTTCTTCCTACACGAACACGAAGAATATTTTTTCTATCATAAACTATTTTAAATTTCATGTTCTTTTTCCTTTATATTTAATAAAAAATATAAGTTGGGTTATTTATTCATCTTCTTCTGCTATATCTTCTATATCTTCTATATCTTCTAAGTCTTCAGGACCGAATACTTCTATTTGATTTCTTTCTTGAGCTTCAGCATGAATATCTTCTGCATCTTCTTTAATGTTTTCGATTCCTTCTTCAATAGAATCTTTAAGTTCTAATGCGCCTGCAGTTAGGTTTACTGCTATATCATGTGCCATTTCTGTTTCTGAGATTTTTTTGATTGCATATGCTGCTACTAAACCTGCTACAAAATATTTTACTTCTGTTCTTCCTAAAAAGCTTCTTGTTCTGTTCATATATCCGTTTCCATCTTGATTTCTGTTAAATACCATAATATCTCACCTTTATTATTTTTATTATAAATTTTATTTAATTAAATTTTAAAGAATTATTTTTAATTCTCTAATATTTCATATAATTATTATTATATTTAAATATACTTTTTTTTAGGCTTATTTAACTTTTTTTTAAGTTTGACTAAATAATATTTAGGTTTATATAAAAAATTGCATTCTTTAGAAGGATTTTTTAAATTTTAATTGATTTTAACCTTTTTAGTTAACCTAAATTTCTTGAAATCATTTTTCTATTTAATACTCAAAATTTTTTATTTTGAATTTAAAATAGTATTATCCTTTTTTATAAATTTATTAATTTTTCATTAAATTAAAGTATTTTTTAATTTGATAATCTTTTTAATTAACTAATAAATAAATTTGATAAAGTCAATAATTATTAATAGTTAAAGATTAATAGAATATACATATGACTTCTTATAGGCATTGATAAAAATTAAATGTCCAATAAATAAAGAAAATTTATCATTAACACTATTATTTTTAATGTTTCTTAAATCACAAAAAAATTACTTCAATCATTACCTAAAAAATGAAGAAATAACAATTAATCACATACCTATCCTATTAAAATTATTAAATCATGAATATGTTTATCCGAAAGAAAAAAGTCATGATTTACAAATTGATAATGCTTTACTTACACGAAATTTACGTAAATTAGAGGATTTGGGATACATTTTAAGAGTAGAAGATAATGATAACAGAAGATAAAATAAGATAAGTTTAACCATCAAAGGAAAAAGCCTTGCATAAAAATAAAATATGAAAGCAATCAACGTGATAAAGAAATTATAGAATATACATCAATATCGCGTGATGAACTAATAAATATATTACTAGAATTACTTGAAAATTCTAGGGAATATAACGAAAAAATAATGGGGGATTA
The DNA here is from genome assembly GCA_017430835.1 of Methanosphaera sp. Next base: position 2,027 of record JAFRMD010000094.1, on the reverse strand, counting down.
AATGTCGCAAACGAAAGGAAAGAACAGTAATATAGAATTGATTCTAGGAGACTACAAAGTTGCAATTAGAAAATTGGCATGGCCAATGATGGTAAGCATGTTCTTAATCATGGCTTATAACTTAGCTGATAGTATATGGGTAGCGGGATTAGGAGCAGATGCATTAGCAGCAATTGGATTTATCACACCATTGTTTATGATACTTATAGGACTTGGAAACGGAATTGGTGCAGGAGCAAATTCAATGATTGCACGATATATAGGAGCAAAGAACTTTGATGAAGCAAACAACACAGCACTACATAGTCTAGTTCTAACAGTAATCATCAGTATTCTTGGTTCAATAGCATTATACTTCTTGTTACCCGTAATACTTGAATTAATGGGGGCTGGAACATCAACACAAGCAGCACTTTCATATGGTGGAATAGTATTTACGTTCATGATAGTATTCATATACAGTAACGTGGGAACCGCAATATTACGTTCAGAAGGTGATGTTAAACGAGCAATGTATGTAATGGCAATTACGGCAATATTTAACATAATTCTTGATCCAGTATTTATTTATATATTGAATCTTGGAATAGGCGGAGCAGCATGGGCAACGGTTATATCGGGATTTTTAAGTTGTTCAGTATTGTTATACTGGATGCACTATAAAAAAGACACATTCCTAAACTTAAGTTTAAGCAATTTTCACTATGAAACAGCAATAGTATCAGGAATCTTAAATGTAGCAGTACCATCAACAGCGGAAAATTTAATATTCAGTATTCTGGGTATAATAGAGAATTATTTGTTGGTGTTAGTATCTGGAACAATAGCCGTAGCAACATATACGGCAGGAATGAGGTTAATTCAATTATCTATGATACCTCTTATTGGCTTTGGAACAGCACTATTAACTGTTGCAGGAGCATCATACGGATCACAAAATTATAAGAGGTTGCAAGATTCTTTTTATTACACACTACAACTTGGATTGGTAGTTAGTACGGTAATGGCAATTATATTCTTCTTCTTTGCACCTCAAATCAGTATGGTATTTGCATATTCATCAAGTGCAAGTTTAGCACCTCGTATAGCAGAACTAATACAAATTATGATAATATTTATCTATGCCGTGTGTCTAGGAATGGTATCTGCAATGCTATTTCAAGGAGTTGGTAAAGGATTTACCTCACTACTGTTAACATTTATAAGAGCATTACTATTAGAAGTTATTTTTTCATATATTTTTGGTGTATTAATGGGAATGGGAGAACAAGGAATATATTATGGAGTAGTAACTGGTGGATTTATAGGTGGAATAATAAGTTTCACATGGGCAAATTTATACCTAAAACATTTACGAAAAAATTATCAGCCAGCAGTAGATAAGGAGTAATAAAATTATAAAATTAAAGCATTGATGGATAAGTGATTATTATGGATAAATGGAATAAAGAAAAACTGGATAAAATGACAAAAATGGATTCTGAATTTACTAGATATAATTTGAATTTTAATTTCATTGCAGAAAATTTTGAAGAAATGGTAATAAAAACTTATTTAAACGGTGATTTAATACCTTTGGAATTTGAAGATGTTAAAACAGCATATGATGGCGATCCAATAAAAGAAATTGAATTGCCTGAAATAAGTGATGATTTACAATCAAAAATTGATGAAATTAATGAAAAAAGGAATATTATGCATATAAAACATTTTTCAAGATCAATTTCTCATGAAGCATGGTTTAATTTTTTAGATGAAGAGGTGGATGTTTTTATAGAAAAATATCCTGAGTTCAAAGAATCAATTATTTTATGATGTTTCTTGGAATTGACCTCTAAATTTTTTTATAATGATTACTGCTATTTTTTATTATTTTTTTTAATATATGAGTGTTGGCATAAATTATATTTTTTGATTTTTTGTAATACTTTTATGTTATTTATGTTTTAATTGGTTTATCATTAATCAATGGATAATAGAATATTATTACTTGTCATGACCCCCCTTTGAGTAGTTGTCAGGTGCGG
>JAFRMD010000093.1 GCA_017430835.1 Methanosphaera sp. | reverse complement strand
TTAGGATAATAACCATCTTCAACAACATGTTTAGAACCACAATGAGGACAATAACTCCTAAATTGAGTAAAAACAACACCATCTTTAGTTTCAAAAACTTTCAAATTATTAGTAATCTGAGATAGCTTAGATTTCACATAACCCTCAGCAAAAGTAACTGGAAGATCATCATCAAAATAATTATCCAAATAATCTACAATCAAATCTTTACAATCAAAAGATAATAAATTTACACATTCATCATCAGTATTATCTTTTCTAATAACACCACCCAATGGTTCACTAAAAAAACCGTCAAGTTTAAGTTGATGACCAACATAATTAATAATAGGAGAGTTATTTTCTACTTTCATAATATAATATCTCTCCTTTTTACTATAAAAACTTCATTATCACTTATTTTTAAAAACACGCCCCAATGGGCAAAAAACTAGTAAAAATTAACATTTAAAATGAATTAAAAAAAGTATTACTTTTTTGCTAAAAAGTAACTGAAAATTCATCACCACACATTCTGACTACATCATTTTATATGAATATTTTTCCTAATATAATATATTGACAAAAAAAATGTGGACAAAATTATGATAGAAGTAGAAATTAAAGCAAAAATTGAAGACAATATTGTAGCATATGAAAGGATTAAAGAACTTGGAGGCATATATTCACATAGCGAAAAGCAACATGACATTTATTTTAATGGAGAAACAAAAGATTTTAAAAAAAGTGATGAAGCATTACGTATTCGTGAAATTCCTGATGGAGAAGATGATATAAAAAGAATTCTTACATATAAAGGTCCTAAATTAGATACTGAAACAAAAACCCGGAAGGAAATTGAAGTTACAGTAGACAATACTGAAAATTTAATAGAAATACTGGTTAATATTGGATACAGACCTTCTGCCATTGTAAATAAGATGCGACGCATATTCACCTATGAAGATTATACTATAACAGTAGATAAACTAAATAAATTAGGATATTACATGGAAATAGAATATGTTACAAATGAAGATGATGATATTGATAGAATACAGTCTGAAATATTCAGTATTTTCGAGAAGTTAGGAATTACAGATGGTTTTGAAAAAGCATCTTACCTAGAGTTATTAGAAGAAAATAATATTAACTAAAAAAATAAATATAATCTATATTCATATATGATTGTTTTAACTATTTCTGATTATAGTATGTAACATACATTAGGGGGAAATTAAAATTAATGATAGATTCGTAAGTATATATAACAATGAAGTAGAATACAATCTACCAGAAAAAATTAATATATACGACACAACACTTAGAGACGGAGAACAAACACCAGGAGTTTGTTTTTCATTAGATGAAAAGTTAGAAATAGCTCATAAATTAGATGAATTAGGCATACCACAAATCGAAGCAGGATTTCCTATAGTATCAGAAAATGAAAGAAAATCCGTGAAAACAATAGCAAACGAAGGACTTAATGCAAACATCATATGTTTAACAAGAACAAAACAGGCAGACATTGATGCTGCATTAGATGCGGATGTAGATGGAATTATCACATTCATGGGATTATCTGATTTGCATTTAAAAGTCAAAATGAACAAACCACGAGAAGAAATTAATGAAATATGTATGAATGCTGTAGATTATGGTAAAGACCATGGATTGTTTGTAGCATTCTCTGCAGAAGATGCTACAAGAACAGAATTACCTAAACTAATAGAAATATACAAGTTAGCACAAGAACATAAAGCAGATAGAATACATATAGCTGACACGACTGGTTCAATAAATCCATATGCAATGCAATACATGGTTAGAAACATTAGAAAAGAATTAGATGTTGAAATAGCATTACATTGCCATAATGACTTCGGATTTGCCGTAAGCAATTCAATAGCTGGATTATTGGAAGGAGCGTCATCAGTATCAACAACTGTTAATGGTATAGGTGAAAGGGCAGGAAATGCATCATTAGAAGAGTTAATAATGTCCCTAAAATTATTATACAACAAAGATTTAGGATTTAACACACAAGTAATATCAGAACTATCAAAAATTGTATCAAAATATAGTAAAATACCAGTACCAGACAGCAAAGCTATTGTAGGAAACAATGTATTCAGACATGAATCAGGAATACACGTAGATGCAATAGTAAAAGACCCATTTACATACGAACCATTCTTACCAGAAATGATAGGAACAAAAAGACAAATAGTGCTGGGAAAACATTCAGGAAAAGCTGCAATAGAAGAAAAATTAGATTCATTAAACATTAAAGTAGATGAACAGAAATTACTAGAGATTGTTAAACTAGTTAAAGAAGAACGTGAAAAAGGTTTTGAAATAACCAATGATAAATTTGATGAAATATTAGTCAAAGCAAACATAAACTGAGGGTTTAAATGAACATTACTGAAAAAATCTTAGCAAAAGCTTCAAACAAAGATGAATTAAGTCCTGGAGATACAGTAAATGCGAAAATAGATGTTGCAATGAGCCATGATGGAACTAGCCCACCTACAATCAAAGTATTTGAGAAAATAGCAGATAAAGTGTGGGATTCGGATAAAATTGTTCTAGTATTTGACCATAATGTACCTGCCAATACTATGGGTTCAGCAGAATTTCAGCAAGTAGTACGAGATTTTGCAAAAAAACAGGGAATCAAAAATATATACAAACAAGGGGAAGGTATATGTCACCAGGTTCTACCAGAGGAAGGACATGTTAAACCATCCACAGTAATTGTTGGAGCCGATTCACATACATGCACTTATGGAGCTTTTGGAGCATTTTCAACAGGACTTGGGGCAACTGATTTAGCAATGGTATATGCAACAGGAGAAACATGGTTTAATGTACCAGAAACACTTAAAATTAATGTAAATGGTTCATTACAAGAAAATGTTTATTCAAAGGATTTGATTCTGAATATTATTAAAACATTAGGTTCTTATGGTGGAACATATAAAAGCTTAGAATTTCATGGAGAAACAATAGATAACTTATCAGTTGATGCACGTATGACCATGACAAATATGGTTATTGAATGTGGAGCAAAGAATGGAATAATGGTACCGAATAAAAGTACTGAAGAATATCTTGCAAAAAGGGGCATAACTGATTATAATATTACAACACCAGATAAAAATGCTGAATACGAGAAAGTGTATGATTTTGATGTTGATGATTTAAGGCCACAGGTAGCTTGTCCTCATAATGTTGATAATGTAGAGGATATAGATAAAGTTGAAGGAACAAGCATTAACCAGGCAGTTCTGGGTTCTTGCACTAATGGTCGATATGAAGACTTAGTACAAGCTGCAAAAATACTTGAGAATCATAAGGTTCATGAGGATGTTCAATTATTAGTGTTCCCAGCTTCACGTAAAATTTATCAAAAAGCTATTGATGAGGGCATTATACAAATATTCCTTGAATCAAATGCAATTATCTGTAATCCTGGATGTGGACCATGTCTTGGTGCACATATGGGTGTGATGACAGATGATATGACTTGCATATCTACTACTAACCGGAATTTCCTTGGTAGAATGGGTAGTGCAAAGTCTTATGTATACTTATCTAATCCTGCAGTAGTTGCAGCTTCAGCAATTACTGGAGAAATAACTGATCCCCAAAATATTTAATTCATATTTTTAAATTAATTATTTTTTTTGATAAAAAAAAGGTAAGGTTTTTAGGAGTTTATTGGAATTCTTGAACTTTTTGTCTTAAATAAGCTAAAACTTCTTCTTTGACTTCATCTTCTTGTGTTAATGCCATGTCTATTGAACTTTTTAGCCATTCCATGGTATTACCAATATCATATATTGTTCCTTCAAATGTTGTTGCATAAACATTTTCTTGTTCATTAATTGCATCTGTTAATTGGATTTCTCCACCAACACCTGCTTCTATTGATTCAAGTTTATCAAAAATGTCTGGTGTAAGTATATATCTTCCAGTAATACCGAGGTTAGATGGTGCATCTTCCAGTTTTGGTTTTTCTACAAGGTTTTTTACTTTGTAAATATTATCTTCAACAGTTACTCCATCTACAATACCGTAACGTTCTATTTTTCTTTCTGGTAATTCTTCTATTGCAATCGTTGATCCACCATATTTTTCATATACATCTATTAATTGTTTGGTACATGGAGTATCGGAGTATGTGATTGTATCACCGAGTAGTACTGCGAATGGTTCGTCACCTATATGTTTTTTGGCACAACTTATTGCATCTCCAAGACCGTTCTGTTTTTTCTGACGTACATAGAATATGTCTGCGAGATTTGATATTCCCTGTACCTCTTTAAGGTAGTCTAGTTTACCTTTCTGTTCGAGATTATATTCTAGTTCGAATGATTTGTCGAAATGGTCTTCTATTGGTCTTTTTCCTTTTCCGGTGATTATAATGATATCATCTATACCAGAGTTAACTGCTTCTTCTACCACGTATTGTATTGTTGGCTTATTAAATACTGGCAACATTTCTTTTGGTTGTGCTTTTGTTGCAGGTAAAAATCTTGTTCCTAAACCTGCTGCCGGAATAACTGCTTTCATATTTTTTCTACTCCTCTATAATTTTATTACTGAATTTTCTCCTATTACAAAACTTCTTCCTTTTGGAAATGTTTTTTTGTCTGATATTATTTTTGAGTTTTGTCCTAATAGGCTTTCGGTTATTCTTTTATCGGATTGAATTGTTGAGTTTCCTATAATGATTGAAGAATCTATTTCTGATTCTATGAGTTTGGTATTATCTCCTATTGATGTGTATGGTCCAACATAACCTTTTATTTCACAGTTTTCTCCAATAATTGCAGGACCTTTAATTACAGACCCTGACTTTATTACTGTGCCTTTTCCTATGATTACTCTTCCTTTAATTTTTACATCATCTTCAACAGTACCCTGTATGTCTGTTTTGATTGTTTCAAGGATTAACTGGTTTGCATCAAGGACATCTTCTGGTTTACCTGTGTCTTTCCACCATCCTTCTACCACGAATGAATCTACATTAAATCCATCATCTATTAATTGTTGTATAGCATCTGTGATTTCCAGTTCATTTCTCCATGATGGTTTGATTTTATCAATTGCATCAAAGATATTGTTTTTGAATAAGTATATTCCTACTAATGCCAGGTTACTTTTTGGATGTTCTGGCTTTTCTACAAGATTAATGATTTTTCCTTCATCATTTAATTCTGCTACTCCAAATTGTCTTGGATCTTCTACTTCTTGTAATAATAATCTGGATGAAAAGTCTGATTCGTCAAATCCGCTTACAAATTCTTCAATACCTGACTTTAAAATGTTGTCTCCCAGGTACATTACGAAGGAATCTCCTCCGACAAATTCTTGTGCTGTTTTTGCTGCATGTGCCAGACCTTTAGGTTCACCCTGCATTATGTATGTAATGTTCACTCCGAAGCGTGATCCATCACCTAGTGCATCTTTTATCTTATTTGGCATATTAGTTCCTAATATGATTCCAATTTCAGTAATACCTGCATCGCGTAAATCTTCTATAGCATAATCTATTACTGGTTTATTAGCTATAGGAATTAATTGTTTAGGTCCTGTGTGTGTTAATGGTCTTAATCTTGTTCCATGACCACCGGATAAAATAACACCTTTCAATAAACTCACCTCAAAAAAATATAAAATTTTTGTTAAGAAACTATTATAGTATAAGGTTATGTTTATACTTAAGATTTAATAAACCTTTTTAAAAATAGTATTAATGAAATTTTAAAATTTTCTAAAAAAAAGAATAAGTTTGTAATGTTTTACAAAGTTTTAGTTGCTTGATATAAACGGTCTGAGTTTTCCTTGTACCAGTTGACAGTTTTTTCCATTGCATCTTCGAATGTCCATTGTGGTTGCCATCCTAGTTTTTTGGTTTTTGATGCATCAAGAGAGTATCTTCTGTCGTGTCCAAGCCTGTCTGTTACGTGCTCTATTAGTGTTTCTGGTTTTCCAAGTTTTTCTAGTATGAGTTTTGTTATTTCTAGGTTGTTTTTTTCGTTTCCTCCACCTATGTTGTATACTTCTCCGATTTTTCCTTTGTGTAGTACTGTGTCTACTCCTGCACAATTGTCTTCTACGTATATCCAGTCACGTACGTTTTTTCCGTCACCATATACTGGTAGTTTTTCGTCGTGTAGTGCTTTAAGTATGAATAATGGTATGAGTTTTTCTGGGAATTGTCTTGGTCCGAAGTTGTTACTGCTTCTGGTTATCATGACTGGTATGTCATATGTTTTGTAGTATGCACTTACTAGTAGGTCTCCTCCGGCTTTACTTGCGGAGTATGGGCTTGATGGGTCTATGTTATCTGTTTCTTTGAATGATCCTTCGAGGATACTGCCGTATACTTCGTCGGTTGATATTTGTATGTATTTTTCTACTTCGTATTTTCTTACTAGTTCTAGAAGGTTTTGTGTTCCGAGTACGTCTGCTTTTACGAATGATGCTGGGTCATTTATTGACTTGTCTACGTGTGTTTCTGCTGCAAAGTTTACTACGTAGTCTGCATCTTTCATTGCTTCGGATGCTGCTTTTTCGTCTGCTATGTCTCCTTTGATGAAGTTGATGTTGTCGAGTCCTTTTAGGTTTTCCATGTCTCCTGCATAGGTTAGTTTGTCTAGTACTGTTATTTCATAGTCTTCATATTTGTTTGATATGTAATGTACAAAGTTTGAGCCTATGAATCCGGCTCCGCCTGTTATCATAATTTTCAAAATTATCACCCTTACGTTTATATCGATAATGTTATTATTGTATACTATTTATCTTTTTGGAAATTAATAAAATTTTTTAGTTAATTTTTTTTATTCTGGTGGTGTTGATGTTATGTTGGTTGATTCTAGTTTGAATATTACTGGTCTTATTCCATCATTACAGCATACTATTGCTACTCCTGGTTTTTCTATCCAGTCATGGTAGTAGAATACTGAGTTTTCTGCTCCATGTGCTAGTGCAAATACGTATTGGTATATTGCTTTCCATGCTTCGTCACAGAATCCTTCTGGTTTTGCGTAATCTGCATAGAATACTTGTCCTTCTTTTAACATGGGGCATGATGATAATTCTTTTACTCCATATTCTTTTGCTAGTTCTTTGTTTAGTGTTGTTTGTAGAACTGTTATTTTTACTTTTTTCATTTGATTAATTTTTCTCACCTGAAAAATATTTTATATTTTAATTTGTAAATAGATAACTATGAAATATTTTATTACAGGTGGTAGTGGTCTTTTAGGTCAGAGGCTTGCTACCGTAGCTAGAGATAATGATGAGTTGGTATTAGTGCATAATAGTAATCCTACTGGGGATACTGTTAAGTGTGATATCACTGATGAAAGTCAAGTGCATGATAGTGTTGTTGAGGAGAATCCTGATGTTATTATTCATTGTGCTGCTATGACTCATGTAGATTTGTGTGAAGATGAAGTTGATAAGGCATATTCTATTAATGGTGATGGAACTGGTTATTTAGCTAAGGCTGCTGAGGAAGTTGGGGCTAAAATTATTTATGTTTCTACTGACTTTGTTTTTGATGGTTGTCGTGGTTATTATAAGGAGGATGATCCTGTTAATCCTTTAGGTATTTATGCTAAGTCTAAGTATGATGGTGAGGTTCAGTTACAGAAATATTCTAGTAATTGGGCTATTGCTAGGGTTAGTGTTCTTTATGGTTGGCATGAAAGGGCTAATTTTACTAATTGGGTTGTTAAGGAATTGAGAAGTAAACGTGAGATTAATATTGTTACTGATCAGATTAATTCTCCTACTTTAGCTGATAATGCTGGTGAAGCTATTTTTGAGATTGCTCGTCGGGATAAAAATGGTGTTTTCCATACTGCTGGTAATGATGCTATTAATCGTTTTGATTTTACTTTGAAGATTGCTGAGGCTTTTGATTTGAATGATAATCTGATTAACCCTATCCGTAGTGAGAATTTTGTTCAGAAAGCTCCTAGGCCTAGAGATTCTTCTTTGAATGTTAGTAAGGTTGAAAAAGAGTTGGGTATGAAAATGGAGACTTGTAGTGAATCTCTTAAGAGGATGGCTGATTCGGAGTAATTTTATTTTTTTTGTCGAAAGTTTTATATATTAAGATAAAGATAGTTTATTATAGCCTTTATAGGTATGTTGGTTAAATCCATCTTTATATAGAAAACTATTTTTTTATGCGGGGGTGGTCGAGCGGTCAAAGGCGCTAGGTTGAGGGCCTAGTGAGGTAGTCTCTTCGCGGGTTCGATTCCCGTCTCCCGCACTTAAATTTTAATATATTTTAACTTGTTTTAATTGTTATTTTTAGAGTATTATTATTTTTTAAATCATTTATTAATTCTTTGTTCAGGTCTTTTGCTGCTTTATCGCATCTTATCATTAATGTTCTGTTGCATGTGAAGTCACTTTTTCTACATACCATGTCTGTTGGATGATTTAATGTTAGTTTTGATGATCCTTCACCTTTAATAGTATCTGTTGCATTTTCTGTTTTTAATATCATTGTTATTTCTTTATTATCTGTTTGAATATCTTTTCTTAGTTCTTCTGGCAAATCTTTTAGTGCGATTGCTGAGTTTAATCCTATTATGCAGTCTCCTTTTAGTGTTAAGTTTTTGTCTGTTGTTATTTCAAATGTTGATTTGTGTTTTGATGTTACGTTTTCATGACCTTTTGCAAAAAAAGTATATTCCATATTTTTCACCTAATTAAATATAGGATAATATTAGAAATATAATTAGTGGAGTAATGGATGGAGGATTTTTTTTATGATTGATAAGGGTAATTATTGTGTTATTATTGAGTTGTATGATGATTGTAATATTAAGGTAGGTGCAAGAGGTTTGATTAGTTTTAGTAAAGGGTTTTATGTTTATGTTGGTTCTGCATTGAATTGCTTGTCTAAGCGTATTGAAAGACATATTTCTAAGGATAAAAAGAAGCATTGGCATGTTGATTATCTTTTACTTAATAAAAATGTGGAAGTGAAGGAGGTCATATACACTTATTGTTCTGAAAAAATAGAATGTCAAATAGCAAACGAGATACTTTCTGATAGCATTGATTATATTGATGGTTTTGGTTGTTCTGATTGTAATTGTGTATCCCATTTGTATTATTTTAACACTTTCCAGGATGCACTAGAAAGCAGTATCCAATCATATGAAAAAAACAATTACCCAGCAAAATCATGGATTAACTAACATACTTATGGAAAAAACTTTCAAACTCATCCATAGTCAAAGGAGTAGGAGTACTGAAAGAATCATTATTAACAATAGTATCAACCAATTCACGGTACTTATCCGCCTGACCAGATTCCGGAAACATTTTCAGAACAGTACAAGCATTATACTCACTCTGCTGAACAAGTTCACTTCGAGGAATTACAGAAATAACCTTAGATGAAATTAAAGAAGCAAACTCAGATACAATCTCAACCTCATCCTTTACATTACGACAATTACAGATAATACCACCAAGCTTACCATTAAGCTTACGAATACCCTTAGCAATATTATTAGCAGCATACAATGACATATATTCACCACTAGTTACAATATACACCTCATCAGCATATTCCTCACGTAAAGGTACACTAAAACCACCACATACCACATCACCCAAAACATCATAAATTACCAAATCAGGATTACTGTCAAAAGCTGAAAGTTTATCCAAAAGCTTCATAGCAACAATAACACCACGACCAGCACACCCCACACCAGGCTCAGGCCCACCAGCCTCCACACATAAAGTGTTATTAAATCCCTGATAAAGTATTTCATCAAGATTTGGAGATTTATTTTCCTTCATCGTATCAAGTATTGTGGGAATTCTTTTACCAACAAGAGTTCTTGTAGTATCTGCCTTAGGATCACAGCCAATAACAAAAGTATCCTTATCATAAGCAGCAGCCATGTTTGAAACTGTTGTTGATTTTCCAATCCCACCTTTTCCATATATTGCTATTTTTTTAACCATATCAATCACCTATTACCTCTTTTCTGTACACATGATCATTTTCACGAACTGTATCATCAAATTTTATCCCAACATTACCTTCCAATATTTCATCAATATTTTTACCATCTACCTGCATAGATGAAACCTTTTGACTAACACTACCAGTCTTATTACCCTGAATAATTATTTCATCACCAACTTTAAGTTTTTCCCATAACTTAATCTCAGCAACATGAATCTTCTTATAGTAATTTACAACCTGTCCTATATCCACCTTTTTATATGTTGCCTGATTATCATAACTAGTCTCCTTAGGTGTTCTATAATAGAATCCAGTGTCAAATCCCCTGTTAAACACTGATTTTAATTCTTTTAGCCAGTAGGGTATTAACTCTTCCGATTTTTCATCCCATAATCCATCCTGATATAATCTGATAGCATCAGAATAACATTTTGTAACAGTTGCCACATAATCCGGTGCCCTGGCCCTTCCCTCTATTTTAAATGCATCAATACCACTTTCTATAAGTTCAGGAATATGTTCTATCATACACATATCCCTAGGACTAAGTAATCTTGATTTTTCAATATCATTATCTTCAGGACGCGTTAACACTAATTGTTTGTTTTCATTTGAATTAATAATCCATTCCTGTCGGCATGGCTGAAGACATTCTCCACAATTTGCATTTCTATCATAGAAGTATGAACTAAGAAAACACCGTCCTGATATTGCCACACACATTGCACCATGAACAAATGTTTCAATTTCTATTGGTGATTTTTTCTTAATATAACGTATTTGTTCTAATGATAATTCTCTAGATAATACTGCTCTTGATATTCCAAGTTCCTTATATAATTTTAAACTTTCTGTATTTGTAATATTAGCTTGAACACTCATATGTAATGGAATTGAATGCTTATTTGCAACGTTTATCATTCCCATATCTGATATTATTAATGCATCAACATCATATTTTTCTAGTTGGACTAATTGTTTCTTATATTTTTCTATTTGCCAATCAGATACTATTGTATTGGTGCATACATATAACTTTTTATTATTATCATGACATTGAGCTACAATATCCTTAATATCTTCCAAGTTAATATTTGCAACATTTGCACGCATATTATAATCAGTTATTCCCACATACACAGAATCTGCATTATTATTTAATGCTGCACTTACTGAACGTTTATCCCTTGCGGGTGATAATAATTCAACCATGTAAATCACATTGTAATTAAAAGAAAAAAATAGTTAGATTTTTGAAGAATTAATCTTCATCATCATATAATTCAGGAGGTATGATTGTAGGATATTCTTCTGTAATACATCCAAGACAAAGATCTTTTCTTGGAGTGCCTATAGCTTCAACTAATCCGTCAATACTAATGTAGCCTACTGAATCTACGCCAATAATATCCCTAATTTCCTCAGTTGTTCTGTCAACTGCTAATAATTCTTCTTTTGTAGCCATTGCTATTCCATAGTAACATGGAGATATAATTTCCGGACAACCTATTAGTAAATGAACCTCTTTTGCTCCTGCATCACGAATCATTTTAATAATAGTTTTGGATGTTGTTCCTCTTACTACACTGTCATCTATTACTATTACTCGTTTATCTTTTAGTATTGATTCGACAGTATTCATTTTTAGTTTTACTGCAAGGTCTCTGTCTTTTTGTGTTGGCATGATAAAAGTTCTTCCAACATATCTGTTTTTTATTAATCCTTCTGCGTATGGAATTCCAGATGCTCTGGCATATGCTAGTGTGGCTGGTATTGAAGAGTCCGGTACTGCTATAACTACATCAGCATCTATCGGATATTCTTTTGCTAATTGTTTTCCTATATTTAGTCGTACTTCATAAACACTTTTATCAAATATTATACTATCTGGTCTTGCAAAGTAAAGATATTCAAACATACAGTTTGCAGTATGACCAGGTGTTTTCATTTGATGACTGGTTTCCACACCATTGTTAATTTCCAGAATTTCCCCTGGTCGGATTGTCCTGTCATATTCTATGTCTAATGAATCAAATGCAACACTTTCTGATGCAACAACTACGAATTCTTCATTTCTTCCTAGAGCTAATGGTTTTATTCCTAATGGATCACGAACAGCATATAATACTCCATTTATTAGTATTACTAATGAGTATGAACCTATTAGTTTCTCACAGGTTTTTTCTATTGCATTTACTGCGTCCTGACATTTGTTAAATTCATGTATTATTAATTGACATATTACTTCTGAATCAGTGGTTGATCTAAATTCGTAACCTGAATCAATTAATTCTTTTCTTAGTATTTCTGAATTTACAAAGTCACCATTATGTGCAAATGCTATTATTATATCATCTTCATGTTCTACAAATGGTTGACAATTGGATACATGGGATTCCCCTGTTGTTGAATATCTTACATGACCAATTCCAACATTTCCGTTCAATATATCTATTAAATCACTGTCAAACACATCAGATACTAGTCCCATACCCACATGCGTATTTATTCGACCTTCTTTTAAAACACTTATACCAGCAGATTCTTGACCTCTATGCTGTAAAGTATATAATCCTGAGTAAATCCATGAAGCAACATCCACTGATTCTTCATAGGAATATACTCCCACGATTCCACATTTATCTTGCAAACTGTCTTGCACTTTAGACTCTCCATATACCTAAATTAAATAGAAGTTGAAGTATTTTTTTATTAAATTATATTATTAGATTTAATTTTTAGAATACTTATATTTTCTTAGAAAAAACTAATTGGTAAAAATAGTTATGAATAAAGGGGGTGAAAGTTAAAATAGGGGTTTTATAATATGTTTTTACCTACTTCAACTACTTGAGCTAACTGATCTTCTTTATCGTTGATAGCTCCAGGAACATTGTTGTCACCTAATACTACAAAGTCGGCTAATTCGAAACCGAGGAATTCAAATGCTTTGAATTGTGTTTGTAGTACTGCTTTGAATGCATCTGGGTCAGGTGTTCCTTGTGAGATTATGAATGATACTTTTTTCTTTCCGTATGTTTCTGTGAATGGGAATTGGAAGTAAGAGTATAATCTGTCTAGTACTAATTTCATTTGAGCGTTTACATCAAAGAAGTATACTGGTATTGAAAATATTATTCCGTCTGCTTCTTCTATTTTTTTGTATACTTGTTGCATGTCATCATCTACTGCACATTTTCCTTCGTGTGCTTTACAATAGTTATCTCCTTGACATGCTTTGATGTTTAGCTTGTTAGAATCTACTAATTCTACTTCTGCTCCTTCTGCTTTTGCTGTATCAAGAGCTTTTTCTAATGCTATTCTACAATTACTATTTTGTCTTGGGCTTGTGTTAATTCCTAAAATTTTCATATTAAACCACTCCAATATATATTTTTGTAAAAAAACATATTTAACTATTATTGTATTGAAAAATATTAGTAAAATGTAATAAGTTAAGGCTAATAATTGATAATTATCTGTATAAATAAATTTATTGTTTAATTGTGAATTTTGGCAATTTGAATAAATAATAAGTTACAGAAATATTATTAATATTACACAAAAATATAGGAGTTATAGTAGAGTGAAAATAAACTATGAATGTGCTTCATGTATGCTAAGACAGTCAAGAGAAGCTATTGAACATGCAACAGATGATGTTGAATTAAGAATGAATGCGACATTAAAGGTTTTAGACTTTATGAATACTAATTTTAAAAAGAATTATCAGTCAAATAAGTTAGGCACTAAATTACATCATATGATTATGGATGAAACCGGAAATGATGATCCTTACAAGAATCTTCGTGAAGATGGAAATAAGTTAGCATTGAATTTAATTCCAATGGTGAAAAATCTTATTGAAAAGGATGATACTTTATTAAATTATATTAAAATTGCTGTAGCTGGAAATGTTATTGATTTCGGAGCTTTAAAAGAGGATACTGATATGGAATCGTTAATTAAAAAGCAGATTACTAAGGATCCTGTTATAAATGATATTGATAAATTGGATAATTCTCTGAAAAATGCTGAAAATGTTTTGTATTTAACAGATAATAGTGGAGAAATAGTGTTTGACAAGTTACTTATTAAGAAGATTAAGGAAGATTATGATGTGAATATTATTCTTGCATTGAAAGATGGTCCTATTCTTAATGATGCTTTAATTAAGGATGCTGTTGATTTAGGTCTTGATGATTATACAACTATTATAAGTACGGGTGCTGCTTCTGTGGGTGTTGTTGAAGAGTTTGTGTCACCTGAATTTATTGATTTGTTGAATAGTGTTGATTTAGTCATAAGCAAGGGTATGGGTAATTATGAAGGTTTAACTGAGATGCATATTGAACGGCCTGTTTATTTCTTGTTGACTGTTAAATGTAATGTGATTAGTCGGGATATTGGTGTTCCAGTAGGTAGTCCTGTTATTTGTGAGAAGCTTTTAATTAATTAAAATGTTTTTCAAATGCTTTTGTGTAGTTTGATATTATGGTAGGATAAGTGTTATGTAATCCAATCATATTTTTTTGATGAATATTATTTTTTATATTTTCTGCAAATATTAGGAACATTTCCTTATTGTCTCGGATTAATAGTTGTGCTGCGGGTAAGTTAATATATTTTATTTGAGCTGAAAGATCTGATAGTTCTTTTTCCAGGTTTATTTCTTTGTTATTGAAAGTGTATTTTTTTGATGCTAATATTTTAACGTTTACTCCTTTTTTTAATAGGTATGTTATGTATTTTTTGAATGCTGTTATTTCTTCTGGTATTATGAATCCTATTCTTATGTATAGTGTTTGTTTTGTGTTTTTTATTATTGAGAATTTTTGTTTGTATATATTGTCTTCATCTTCTATTGATGTGATTGGTGTGTTTATTTTTGGAATTTTGCTTTCGTATAATTTTATCATGTTCTGTTCTAGTTTGTCGAAGTGTTCGTTGAATTGTTTCTTATATTCTGGTAATGTGTCTTTTGGATGTTTGATTGTGTATTCTATTGGTCTTTTTTGTTGTATGTCTATTAATTCTTTTTTGTATAGGTTTTCTAGTACTGAATAAATTTTTGAGCGGGGTATTTTTGAGTCTTTGCTTATTTCATCTGCTTTTGCTGATACTAATCCTACTAATGATATGTATGCTTTTGATTCGTATTCTGTGAATCCTATTTGTTTTAATGTGTTTACCATTTCTTCCATTCTAATCACTCTTGTATATTTTTTCTATTGTGGACTATAAATATATTTTTTCATTTTAACTTTCTTAGTGACAAATTATTATATAAAAAAATAGTTTATAAGTATTAACATAAAACAATAGGTGATAAATTATGAATGATAAAATGTTTTGTTATCAATGCTCACAAACAGTAAACGCGGAAGGATGTACAGTAGCCGGTGTATGTGGAAAAAATGAAACACTAGCAAGACTACAGGATAACTTAATATTCACATTAAAAGGAATATCCGCATACGCATACCAGATGAGAGAATTTGGAGAAACAGATGAAGAAATAAATGCTTTCATAGAAAAAGGATTATACTCCACATTAACCAATGTGAATTTTGATATACAAAGCTTCATAGACATGGCCGTAGAAGCAGGACAAATAAACATTAAAGCAATGGCAGGACTTAAAAAAGCACATATCGATAACTATGGAGAACCAGTACCTGTAGAAGTACCAAAAGGTGCAAGCAAAGGACATGGAATTTTAGTAACCGGACATGACTTAAAAGTATTAGAAGAATTACTTAAACAGACCGAAGGAAAAGGAATTAACATATACACTCACAGTGAAATGCTAATAGCTCATGGTTATCCAGAACTTAAAAAATATGAACACTTGAAAGGTCAATTAGGTGGAGCATGGATTGATCAAAAAGAAGTATTTGCAAAATATAACATACCAATTCTTGTAACAACAAACTGTGGATTAATACCTCTGGATTCATATGCAGATAGAATTTACACTTCAGGAATAGCACAACTACCTAACACTCCACATATTGATAACTATGATTTCAGTGACATAATTAAACAAGCATTAGAATTACCTGAACTTGAAGAAGAAGAAAAAACATCATATACCACAGGATTTGGAAAAACAACAGTACTATCATTAGCTGATACTATTAAAGAAGCCGTACTTAGCGGAAAAATTAAACAGTTCTTTGTGATGGGTGGATGTGACACTCCATTTAATAAAGAAATGGAATATTACACAGAATTTGCTAAACAATTACCAGAAGATACTGTTATATTATGTGTAGGTTGTGGAAAATACAGATTCAATGATTTAGATTTAGGTGACATTGATGGAATTCCAAGATTAATTGACCTTGGTCAATGTAATGATGCAATTGTTGGAGCAGAAATATTAACTGCACTTACAGAAGTATTTGATATGGAATTAAATGATTTACCTGTTACTTTCGTATTAAGTTGGATGGAACAAAAAGCAGTTTCAATTCTATGGAGTTTATTATCATTAGGTCTTACCAACATCCATATTGGTCCTGTTCTTCCAGCATGGATTGATGAAACCATATTAACTGTACTTGTTGATAACTTTGATTTAAAATTAATTAATACACCTGAAGAGGATATTAAGGAAATATTAGGTTAAATTATTTTCCTAATATTATATTATTTTTTTTTACTAATTTTTTGGGTTTGTTGTAGTATTTAATATATCTGAAAATTCAAGGTCAGCTGCCCATTTTTCTTTACATTCACAAGAAAAGTTTTCTAGTTCTTCAGATATTTCTTGTTCTAGATTTGATTTTATTATTAAACTTTTGAGTTTAGCGTTACATTTTTTACAGTTAAATGGTCCTCGTCTTGTACCAAAACCTGCTGTATCCATAATCATTGGTATGTCCACGTTTTTTCGTACTTCTTTTATTATTTCCACTGTACTCCATATCCATGGCGGATTATATGAACCTTTTTTCCATAGGGAATCCATCATTGTTCCTCCATGGACTGTGGCAGGACAATATGCTAATCTTCGTACTCCTACATCTTTTGCATATTTTGCTGATTCTATGGATTCTTCTATGGCTTGTTTTTCAGAGATCAGTATTGGTTTAACTAGTAAATATGCTTTTGCTCTTATATCATATTCTGTTATTGAGTTTATCGTTGATACTGCTTTTTCGAAGGATTTGTTTGTTATTCCTTTATTAATCTTATTTAATCGAGTATCCTCATTAGAAGTCTCAAGACCTATACCAATCTCAAAAATTTTATCAGGGATTATGCTTGCAAGTCTTTTTAATGAAACTTCGTCTATGTATTCTGGTTTGGATTCAACAATTACCTCTTTAATTTGGTCGTATTTGCTGAATTTATTGAAGATATATTCCTGAACTTTTTCAGGTATTTCATTTACATTTAAAAAACTACCAGAAACAAATAATTTTATAGCAACATTATCTTTAGTAGAAATATCAACCTTTTCTAGCTGCTTATTCCATTCATTATCAAATATCGTTACAAGATCATCACTAGAAATATCCATCAATGGTGAATCAGAAATATAACTACACATAGTACATCCACCACTTTTAGTAGCCCATTCACATCCACTTGTTGGTAAAACAATAAAAATTGTATGACCTACACAGTCATATAACCTGTCCTCATTAGACCAGCTAGCAGCATATGCCTGTAATGCTTTCTTATTCTTCTTTCTGTCACGTTTTTTAATTATATTTGCAATAGAATTTTCCCTTATTTGCCTATTTATTTCCTGAACTTTCATAGATAAAACCTTAATTAAATGAGTTAATAATATCTTCCACTAATTTTAAAGCATTCTCCCTATCTTTTCCTATAGGTGAACCAATAACAAATTCATTAATACCCAACTTTGTAAATTCTTCAATTTTAGCAGATATATCCTCCGGAGTTCCACAAACTGAAAATGCATCAATCATGTTTTCATCAACAAGACTACTTGCTGTTTTAAAATCATACACTGCCAATGCGTTTCTAATTTTAATTGCAACATCTACAGAAATATTATGACGTTCCAATACCACATCCGGTGCACCTGCAAGAATGAATGCAACAACTGTTTTTGCCTGATTATATGCAATATCCACATTCTCATCAATACTGCATGCAGTATATGCTGCAAAATTATAATCGGCCTTATTACCTCCTTTTTGAATTCCTTCTTTTATTAATGGAACTGCTATTTCAAAATCTTTAGAATTGGAAGCATTAATTAAACATCCATCAGCAACTTCACCTGATGCTTTAAGCATCATTGGACCTTGAGCTGCCATATATATTGGAATGTTACTTTCTATTTTTTTTATTCCATTAAGATGTGCACCTTGTTCTAATTTTTCACCATTTAACAATACTCTTATATCATTAATAGCATTTTTAACTGTTTTAACAGGTTTTGACCAGGATAAATTTAATGTTTCCATAGTAGCTTTATCTCCAGGACCTACACCTACAATAGCTCGTCCATCAGATATTTCATTTAAAGTTGCTGTAGCAGATGCTATTGTAACTGGATTTCTTACAAAAGGATTTGAAACTCCAGACCCCATATGAATAGTGCTTGTTTCATGAGCAGCTAATGCTAAAACTTCAAAAACATCTCTATTGTTATAATGATCAGTTATCCAGATATTTTCAAATCCAATATTTTCTGCAAGTTTTATAACTTCTAATATGTCTTTAATCGGTTCATTTGGCAGAAGTTCTAAACTAAATTTCATTATTATCCCCTCTAACATTCTAAAATTAATGTTATTTAAAATATTTTATATTATTATTAGTTATGTTAAAAGTAACTTCTATACTTTTTGAAAAAATAGATTGTATAAATAATTTTTATAATATAAGTTAAATTGAAAAATAATAAAATAATATGAAAAAAAAAAGAAAAAAAAGAATATAAGTCTATATTAGAATGATATACTTGTGTATCTTTTAACTGTAGATGATTTGTACCAGTTATTTATTACTCCAAATGTATTTCTGCTTGAAGTAGTATCACATTTATACCATTGACCATTTACATAAACTTCTGTCCATACGTGACCTACTACAAGACCACTTGTGAAGTAACATGTTGCATGACAATACCTTGCAGGTAATCGTGCTGTACGGAACATACCAATCAATACGTGTGATTGATCTACACAGTTACCATAACCTCTACTTAAAGTTCCTAATGCTCCATATCTAGTATTCATGTAAAACTGATAATCAGTTACAGCATTTACATAATCAAATATAGCTTTTGCTTGAGCATATAAAGAAGTAGCACCACTAATTGCTTTTTTAACAGCATTATACATAGTTGTACTGTTTACATAAGCGTTCTTAGCACTGCCCAGGTATTGTTCAAATCCGGAAGGTACATCATTATCCGTTGCTGATCCACTGCTTGAAGAGGATGAACTAGATGAAGATGATGATGAACTTGAAGATGAAGTAGAAATCTTATCTATTCCAACATAATTTGGCAACCGATTGTGTTCAGCTAAATAACCAATTACTCTTGAGTAAGCATAAACAGCATCAGTAAAGCTTAAGGTTAAACCTGAATTACTTTTCATAGTTTTTGGAGCACGTCCATTTTCTATATAAGAGTCAACTATAGTCTTAGCCAAAGCCATATAATCTTTAGTGTAGAAGTTAATATTATACTGGGATGTGCCGGTTGATGATGAAGGTGTTGAAAATCCTCCATTATGGAAAGAATCATTATATGTTAACATTTGTGTATACATGTATAATAGATCTGCCATTGATACTTCGTTACCACCCATAGCTGCATAGTTAGGTAATCTATTATTGTTTTTAATAAAATCTCTAACTGATACTCCTTTTTCAAGTAATTGAGCATAAGTATAAGTTGAAACTAAATCTGATTGAACCCTTAATGTTGTATTTTTTCTTACTTCATTTAATGCACCAGAACCACCATATACTACAGTTACAACGTAATGCTCTTCATCTAATTTGCTTGAATCATACTTGTATTCAGCGGTACTGTCAACCATTTTTACTGTTGCAACTGTTTTTCCATTTATTTTGAAACCAAGTTTACCTGTAGCATCAGTGTAACCAACATCTGTTAATTTTGCTTTTAATGTTACGGTATAACCTTTTTTAACAAAAATTAATGAATCAACATCTATTTTAGGTGTTCTTTTCTTAACTACTAATTTAGCCGAAGTTTCTTTATAAGATGAAACTGTGGTTTCTCCTATTTTTAATATTAATGGATAAGTTTTTGCCTTAGCAGGGACAACACAAGTTACTGATGCTACCCCATTTTGTACTATTGTAGAACCAATAGTTTTTCCGTTTATTTTGAAAACTGCTTTTGTACTATTTACTGGTGTTCCATCTTCATAATTAACATTAGCTTTTAATGTTGTTTTTGCTGCAGATAAGACTTCAGAATCTTCTAATGTAACAATTACATTATGTCTCTTAATTAATAAAGACGAAGTTGCTTTTGTAGTTGCTGTTTCTGAAGTTTCACCTACTGTTATTGATATATCATATTCTTTTGCATGCCATTTTGGTAGCATATAATTAAAGGATATGATTCCATTAGTAACTCTTGGATGACCTATAGTATTTCCATTAATTTTAATAGCAGTTTTTGCATCTTTTAAGATTTCACCATTTTGATAAGTAACACTTGCTTTTATTGTGATTAATTGATTTGCATATGATGTTATTGGTTGAGATGTTATGATAACTTTTTCTTTGTTTGCTGCTGTCTTTGTGTTAGAATTGTTTGTTGATTGTTTTGATATTGTTTTCTCATCGGATGAAATATCATTTGTTATAGCTTCATATTCATTGCTTACCGTATTTTTTATAGAATTTGATTCTATATTGGTATTACTCTCTGTTTGTGTATTTGTAACAACATCTGATGTTAAATCATTTGTTGTAGTATTTTCATTGCTATCTGTTGCAGATATTGCGGAAATACTGAGTAAGATTGAAACAAAGAGAACCAAAATCAAACTTCTCTTAATCTTATCGCCTCCTATACAACCAAAAAAAAGATTCTGTATGAATCGGATTAAATATATTGTATTAATTTTTTTATGGTTTGTTTTTAGTGATCAATTTTTTTCAAAATTAATAAGCTATGAAAATTAAGAATCTATACAATTCTTAAGAATAACTTATCTTTTTATAAGTATTTAAAGATATAGTAAAAAGATTTATATATAGGGGACATTAATAGTTAAAAAAAGTTTAAAAATATTGAAAATTATTATATTGCTGGGAAAAAAATTGAAACCAAAAAGTATATAAATAAGTTCGGAGATATTTTATATTGTACTACATGTACTAAATAGTCCCATAGGGTAGTGGCAATCCTCCTGGTCTTTGGAACCGGGGACAGCGGTTCGACTCCGCTTGGGACTACTAATCTTTTAACTAGTTTTACAAAAAATTTATTTAATAATTATAACAAATAATTTACTTAAGAAATATAAGGAGATTAAAATATGCCTTATGAAGATCCATTAAAAGAATACTTAGATGAAGATCCTGAAAGAAGAGTAAAATTATTTTATATTTATACAAGAATAATGATAGTATCAACATTCCTAATAGCATTTGGAGTAATGGTATACATACTAATAACATTAAAAATAATATAATTAAATTATAGAATCATACACTTTTTTTCTTATTATTTCAGCTTTACCCATAGCATTCTCTAAAATCCTATCAGATACGATAATAGTAGCAATAGGAGTGCCTTTTTTATACAAGTAATCAGATGGAGAACAATCATTTAAGAAATCAATTCCCCTTAAATCATACTTAGCATCATTCAATGAATAAGGAACTAATTTTACACAAAAATTCTTTAATTTAGGAATTTCAACCAGTTCATTATTACAAGAATCAATATGTGCCTTAGCTAAGTTAATGTTAAAACTATTTTCCACACATTCAAATGTGCCCTGAATCCTAGGATTAACTTCCAATACATAAACATTATTTTTATGTAAAATAAAATCCACACCATTAGAACCAACAAGTTTAAACATTTTAGAAATTTTTGTTGAAATGTTAATTAATTTGGGATTAGAATTGATTAATGGAGTAATGTTTCCACAATATAAAAAGTCATTACCACCCAACATTTTTGAACCAATAATCTGATCAGAGGTAGTGACCATGCTAATTTCATGGGAATTATATGATAAAAAAGAACTGCTTACGCTTTTTCCTTCTATATATTCCTGTAAAATAAAATCTCCATCCAATTGAATATTAGTATTGAAATAATTTATTCCAACTCCGCCTGAACCATATATAGGTTTGATAACAAATTTTTTATCTTTATGGTTATTAACTATTTCTGTTGCTTCTTCAATACTGTTAATTCTATATGTTGCAGGCATTAGGAAGTTTTTATGTAATTTTTTATACATTTCCCATTTATTGTTGATGTGTCTTGTATTAGTATTTCCTATGATTTTTGAATGAGGATACCTATCTGTGTTAACATCACTAGTAAAAATAATGTAATCAACATCATTTACATAATTTAACGATAAATCTTCTAATATTTTTAAATCAAAAGTATCATTATTTGATGGAACAATTAGTTTATCCACATATTTTTTTTGATCTTCCAATTCAAAAAAACTGGTAGCATACACAGTATACCCCAACATTTTTAAAGATTTTGAAACTGCCCTAGTATTAGAACCAACAACTAAAATAATCGTAATAATAATACAACCTAAAAAATTTTTGAAAATATAAAAAAATTAATTCAATAAATAAAATTAGTAATTCCAATAATATAACATTTTTGAAAAAATAGTAATTTAATAATAAAGTTGGAAAGGTTAAAAAAAGAATAATCATGGAAAATCCATGAAATTATTCAGATTCTTTTGCATCCATGTTACGTTTAATAACTTTAAGTTGCACGAAACTTTCCCTTTCCATTTCCTCTAAACGCATTTCAATAAATGAAATTGTATTGTTTATACGAGGAATCATAACATGTTCTAAAGCATTTACTCTTCTTTTTGTTGCTTCAACTTCTTTAGCTAACATGATAATTGTTTTTTCGATTTCTCCAAGTTCAATAATTATTTTAATTGACTCTTCGAATTCTTTAGCAGCAATATCTAAGTTTGCTGAAGTACCAGCAAAACCATAACCTCTGCTAATTAAATCATTATGTGTAGCTTGACTTTTTACAACAGGTACAGAAACACCCATAATACTTCTAGAACTTATGTCTAATTCGATAGATTCTCTAACTGATAAAGCTGCACGTTTAACTGCCATATCTCCCATGTCTATTTGAGCTTTGTTTAGTTCTGCGTATGCAATAGCTAATTTCTTTTCAACTTCATCTCTAGAACCTTTTACTCTATCCAATATTTCAAAAAACTCCTTAATAAGAGCATCTCTTTTTTCTTTAAGAAGACTATGACCTTTAGTAGACAATTTAGCTCTGTCTTTTAAATTAAGAAGTTCCATACGAGTTGGATTTATTCCATCCAATTTTTCTCCTGCCATTAATTAGCCTCCTTCACTGACATATTTACACTACTATTAAAGTATAAAGTAAATTTATTCTTCTGCAGCTTCTTCAGTTGCTTGTTCAGTAGGTAAATATTTTTCGACGAATTCGTCTTTTACACGTTTAAGTTCAGTTTTAGGTAAGATGGTAAATAAGTCCCAACCTAAGTCAAGAGTTTCTTGAATAGATCTGTCTTCATCTAGACTTTGTCTGATAAATCTGTCTTCGAAAGCATCAGCAAATCTTAAGTATTTAAGGTCTGTTTCAGTTAATGCTTCTTCCCCTACTACTGCGGTTAAGTCACGTAAGTCACGACCTTCTGCGTAAGCAGCATATAATTGGTCAGATACTCCACTGTGATCTTCACGAGTACGGTCTCCACCGATACCCCCACTCATTAACCTTGATAATGAAGGAAGTACGTTTACAGGTGGGTAAATACCATTTCTGTCTAATTCACGATCTAATACTATTTGACCTTCAGTAATATATCCTGTTAAGTCAGGAATTGGGTGAGTAATATCATCCTGTGGCATAACTAATATAGGCATCTGAGTAATTGAACCTTCTTTTCCACCTATACGTCCTGCACGTTCGTACATCTGTGATAAGTCAGTGTACATGTAACCAGGGTATCCTCTACGTCCTGGTACTTCACTACGTGCTGATGAAATTTCCCTAAGTGCTTCACAATAGTTAGTAATATCGGTAAGAATTACTAATACGTGCATTCCTTTTTCAAATGCAAGGTATTCTGCTGTTGTTAAAGCCATTTTAGGGGTCATGATTCTTTCAATAGCAGGGTCGTCTGCTAAGTTCATGAATACTGTTACTCTTTCAAGTGCTCCAGTTTGTTCGAACTCGTTCATGAAGAAGTTTGCTTCTTCGTGAGTAATACCCATAGCACCGAAAATTACTGCGAATTCACTGTCTTCTGAAATTACTTTTGCTTGTCTTGCAATTTGTGCTGCAAGTTGGTTGTGTGGTAAACCAGAACCTGAGAAGATAGGTAATTTTTGACCACATACAAGTGTGTTCATTCCATCAATTGTGGATATACCTGTTTGAATAAATTCTGCAGGGAATTGTCTTGATGCTGGGTTCATTGGAGAACCGTTTACATCTAACTCTTTATCTGGGATAATATCTGGTCCACCATCTATAGGTTTACCTATACCGTTGAAGATCCTTCCGAGCATATCAGATGATACTCCGATTTTTGCGGTTTCACCAGTAAATCGAACTTTTGTAGATAATGTGTTTAAGTCACTTGTACCTTCGAATACTTGAACAAGTGCAATATCATTTTCTACTTCAAGTACTTGACCGGTTCTTTGTTCGCCTGAAGGAGTTTCAATTTCTACAATTTCGTTGTATGCTACACCTTCAACATCTTGAACTACCATTAAAGGTCCAGATACTTCAGATACAGTAGTGTATTCTCTTGTTTTAATATCTACATCATTCATTGTGCAGCCTCACTACATTGTTGTGTAATTTTTGTTCTTAATTCTTCAGTTTTTGCATCGAATTCATCTTCAGGTACATATTTCATTCTGTCTAAGTCTACTCTAACATCTAAGTTTACTAGTTTATTTACATCTGCACCATCTGCTAATGCTTCTTGTGCTGTTGTGTTGTATAATAATAGTGTTTTTAGCATGTTATATTGTTTTTTAGGTGAACAATATGTATCTGTGTCATCGAATGCGTTTTGTTGTAGGAAGTCTTCTCTTAACATACGTGCTGCTTCGAGAGTTACACGGTCTTTTTCAGGTAATGCGTCAGGACCTACTAATTGTACAATTTCGTTAAGTTCTGCTTCTTTCTGTAAAAGAGCCATTGCTGTGTTTCTTAGTTCCCTCCAATCGCTTCCAACTTCACTGTTCCACCATGGTGTGATACTGTCCACGTATAGTGAGTAACTGTTCAACCAGTTGATGGATGGGAAGTGACGTCTGTCTGCTAAGGATGCATCTAATGCCCAGTATACTTTTGCAATACGTAATGTGTTGGTTGTAACTGGTTCTGATACGTCCCCACCTGCAGGTGATACTGCTCCAACTACTGTTACAGATGCTTCTGCTTTGTGTGATCCAATAGTTGTTACACGTCCTGCACGTTCGTAGAACTGTGCTAATCTTGATGCTAGGTATGCTGGGTAACCTTCTTCCCCTGGCATTTCTTCTAGACGTCCGGAGATTTCCCTCATAGCTTCTGCCCATCTTGAGGTACTGTCTGCCATAAGTGCTACATCGTAGCCCATGTCTCTGAAGTATTCTGCAATGGTAATACCTGTGTATACACATGCTTCCCTTGCTGCTACCGGCATGTTGGATGTGTTAGCAATAAGAACTGTTCTGTCCATTAATGGGTTTCCAGTTTTTGGGTCTTCTAGTTCTGGGAATTCGGTAAGTACTTCGGTCATTTCGTTACCACGTTCTCCACATCCGATATATACTACTATATCAGCGTCTGCCCATTTTGCTAATTGTTGTTGTGTTACAGTTTTTCCTGAACCGAATGGACCAGGGATAGCTGATGTTCCACCTTTAGCTACACAGAAGAATGTATCTTGTGCACGTTGTCCTGTTATTAGAGGTACATCTGGGTCTAATTTGTTGACGTATGGTCTACCTACTCTTACTGGCCAGATTTGCATCATTTGTAATTTTACAATTCCGTCTTCGGTTTCTACTTCAGCAATATCGTCTACTACTGTGTGTTTTCCGCTTTCGATGGATTTGATTGTTCCTGAGATTTTTGGTGGTACCATGATTTTGTGTTCGATAGCTACAGTTTCTTGTACTGTACCTATGATGTCTCCACCGTTTACTTTGTCTCCAACGGATACTGTTGGTTTGAAATCCCATTCTTTAGTTTTATCTAATGATGGTACGTCTACCCCTCTAGGTAAGTAGTCTCCAGCTAGACTTTTAATTTCTGTTAATGGTCTTTGAATTCCATCGTAAATAGATTTTAGTATACCTGGTCCTAATTCTACTGAGAGTGGACCTCCAGTACTTTCAATTTTTTCTCCTGGTTTAATACCAGCAGTTTCTTCGTAAACCTGAATTGTTGCGGTGTCGCCTTCAAGTTCAATAATTTCACCAATAAGTCCAATATCACCGACACGAACCATTTCGTGCATCTGGGTACCTCTCATACCTCCACCGACAATAACTGGACCTGCAATTTTAATAATATTTCCTGTAATCATTTTACCATCTCTACCCCAATAACTCTTTTTATAAGTTCATTCATTGGGTCAGTTTCTCTTTTATGTGAACCTGACTTATCTGGTACTTCAATAATCATTGGTAATGCTTTGCTTGTGTACTTTGTGATGTCTTCACGAAGTTCATCACCAATTTTTTCAGTTGTGATAATGATGGAGTATCCATCATCTACTAACTGTTTTAAAGTTGTTTTTGATTCGTCTTTGTTATGTACGGGGAATCCACTTTTTATTCCACCTAACATAAAACCAGTTACTGTATCTGGATCTGCCATTATAGCGATATCTTTTTTCATAATAACATCTCCTTAATTTCGGAACTAGCTAAAACAGGTCCTCTTTTACTTCTAGCGATGACTTTAAGATTTTTGATTTCGATTTCTTTTTTGTTTATGAAACCTACTATTGGACCTATACCAAATGGTTTTTTCTTAAAGATGTTGTCTGCCATTTTTCTTTCATAAGCATCTAATGCTTCATCGAAAACAGCTATGGAATTTGTTGCGTTGAATTCTGGAATGTGATCTGCTACTACAGAACCGTATTCTGAGCTTTCTATACTGCTTAATAATGAATTTAAGTCTTCTGATTCCATTAATTCTTTAAGTTTCCAATCACGTAATTTGTATCCTCTACTTATTACGTATGGTTTTATTTGATCGTATGCTAAACCATCTGCTTTTGCTCTTAAAATAATTTTTAAGGTAGCGATGTCAATTTTTGTTCCTACGTAACTGTGTAACATTCTAGTATTTTCGTCTTCTTGACTTGAAGATTTTACTAGTAATCTTTCATAGTAGTAATTATCTAAAGCTGATTCTAATGTTAATAATGTTTTATTTTCATTATAATCTGGTAAAGCTTCTTCTAATATTCTAGCGTAAGGTGTTCCTTCAAGAGCTACGATTAATTCTTGAACTGTATTAGCTTCAATCATTTTGTCGTGATCATCTTTTAATACACCGTAAGGCACTAATAATTCACGAGTTTCTTCTTCGTTTAATTGTGCTTCTTTTGCAACTAAAACACTTTTTATGTTTTTAATATCCCATTGGTCTAATAAGATATCAAATGTTGGTCTTAATGTTGCAGGTGATACTTTTGCTAATGTATCATATGATTCGGCTAGGTTAGCATCTAATGCTTGTTCAATTGGATATTGATCTACATATTTAGCATAATCTCTGTGTCCTCTTAGGTAGTTTTTTACTTCGTCGAGGTTTTCGGTTTCTGCTAATTCAGTGATTTGTTTTTCACTTAAGATTTTACCAATTTTTGCTCTAATCCTTGCATTAGGATACGTATATGGATAGTATTCTAATAAAGGTCTAATTGTGATTACTACTACAATTGCCCCAATTACAGCTAGTACCATTACTAACAATGCAATGAATGCTTCTGGAGAAGAGAACCCGAAAGATGTGATAATATCCATAATGCTTTCTTCCATTTAATTCTCCTCCAAAACTATCTAAATAGTGTTTTAGCAACCTCTGATCTTAAATATTTTCTATATCGAAGCATACGTGCTTCTATGGTATTTTTAACTTCAACTTCACCATCTACAGTTTTTACAACTGCTCCACCAATAATGTCGATTGGTTCTCCTATGATGAATGAAACTTCATTACCAGTTTCTTTTGTTACATAATCTGATACTTCATTAATGAAGGATTTTACATTATCAACGTCATCTGCTCTTACGAGGATTTCTAGTTGATTTCCACCTACTTGTAATGCTGCATCTTTAATCATGTTTTTTAAAGATTCTACATAATTTGCAGAATTTTCAGATGCTTGTTTTTCTATTTTTTCTGATGCAACTCTGAAAGCTTTTTCGATTAGCTCTTCACGTGCTTCTAACTCTTTTCTTCTTGAGTTTACTTTTGCTTCTGAAACTACTTGTTGATATTTCATATCAGCTTGTTTTTCAGCTGCTGAAAGTATTGCTTGTTGTTCGTTTTGAGCTGTTACTTCACCATCTGCTAAAATTTTCTCTGATTCAGCTGTTGCTTTTGAGATGATTTCATCAGATTTTGCTTGAGCATCTGCTTTAATATTTGCTATAATTTTATCTGCTCCAACGCTCATCTACTTTCCTCCGAAAATATATTGTTTATAGGCGTTTTTCGCCTTTATATTATAAATCTATGCTCCGAGTATTCCACCGAATACTAATAATAAGATAGCGATAAGGAAACCGTAGATAGCCTGAGTTTCAGGAATAGCTGTAAATACTAAACCTTGTGCAAACATGTTAGGATCTTCTACAACTGCACCTACAGATGCGGAAGATGCGATACCTTGACCCATACCAGAACCAAGACCACCGAAACCAACTGCTGCTCCTGCACCAATTGCTACTAATCCTGAAGTTACCTCTAAAGGACTTCCTCCCATAATTCCTGAAAATACTAATAATAAGATAGCAATAAGGAAACCGTAGATAGCCTGAGTTTCAGGAATAGCTGTAAATACTAAACCTTGTGCAAACATACCTGAGTCCTCTGCTACTGCACCTACACCAGCGGAAGATGCGATACCTTGACCGATACCTGAACCTAAAGCTGCGAAACCTACTGCTACTCCAGCACCAATTGCAGCTAAAGCTGAACCTAATACTAATGCCATTTTATTCTCCTCCAAATTAATGAATTTAAATTTATTTTATTATATATGATTTTTTTATAAATACACTAAAGATTTATTTTCTTAATTTTGTGTATATTCTGCTTGCCTTGAATGGGACGAACTCGCTACTTGCTCCTTCGTAGAAGTTACCGAAGAATTCTACAAAGTGGAGACGTAATGAGTGAATAAATGATCCCATTGATTGGAATGCAATGTTAAATAAGTGTACTCCTAAGAATACAATTACACCAATAATTATACCTACATATGGTACCATACCTGCTAATAATTGTCCTAATAAGTTAGCAGTCATACCAATACCACCAGTGGATAGACATAATGCTAATAATCTTGAGTATGATAAGATATCACCTAAGAATCCAAATATGTCCATTACACCCATTGGTCCTGAACCGTAGATTAATAATATTAATGCAATTACTAAAATTACTCCTAATACTATTAATGAGTTAGTTAGTAAGTATCCTATTATTGCAAGTTCAATTAATATCCAACATAATTGTCCGGAACATAATTGTTTTTTGTTACCGCGTTTAACATTGTCAATAATTCCGAATAAGAATGCAATGTTAAGATGGATTAAACCGATAATTAATGCCAATATCAAAATGTTTTCTGGATGTACGAAAGCATTGATATCTGGAATAACTGTTGGTAATGGTGCGTTAGAATCACCTAATATGAAACGAGGCACGAAGTCCCCTATGAATCCACCAGTCGCTAGACCCAATATGAATGTCCATATTCCACATTGTGTTACTATTGTACCAAATGATTTGTATGTTTTACTTGTTTTACCTAATCCTGTGTATAGGATTACTCCTACTATTGCTAATATGATTCCATAGAATGCATCGGTTAAACAGTAACCGAAGAAAAATGGGAAACATATTGCCATAATTATTGTAGGATCAATATCTTTGTAGTTTGGTGGTGAGTACATGTTTACGAGTAATTCGTATGGTTTTGCAAAACCAGGGTTAATCTGTTTTACAGGAACTTTATTATTATCGATTTCCTCTTCGGTAGGATCTTCGATATCTATAATACTGTTACCATCTGTAATTTCATCGACGATAGATAATACTTCATCAACATCGTCTTTAACTACCCAAGCCTTAATAGCTTTTGTACTGCTTGTTTCACCAAAGTAAGAATAGATTTCAGTTCGTTCTTTTTCAAGTTCTAACTGTTCATTAATCACTAATAAGTGTTCTTTTGAACGTTGACCAACTTCACCTATATCTTTAATACATTGTTTTCGTTCTTTTTTCAATTCATCTAGTTTGACTTTAGAATCTTCGACAATTTCGGTTGGTTTACCACTTAAACCAGTTATGTCTAGTTTTTCAAATTCTAAACGTCTTAAGACACTAGATATATCTTCTTCAAATTCAGTTGCAGTAACAATCATTAATGGTACTAAATTTTTATCTCCTTCAGATACAGCTGAACCTTCAAAAATATCAACTTGTTCTGTTATTTCTTCAATACCTTTCTTAGCTTCTGATAAGTTTTCACTTGGTATTCTTCCTGAAACTACTTTTGTGTAGTCTGTTTCTTGTAAGTGTGCGAAATCTATATCAAAACTTTTTAATTGATTTGCAACATTTAAAGATTCTTTATATTTTGTTTCTTCAGAACCAATCTCATTTATACGTGATTCAATTGGACTGAGAACTGCATCAACTTTATTTATAATTTCATCAGCTTTATCAACTAATTCTTGGGTAGATAAATTTTCTACTTCTCTTGAATCAATTTTTTTAGGGCTGATAAATCCTTTAACAACATCGACCATACTTAATTTTGCTTCAGCAGATTTTAAAGTATCTAATGTACTATTACATTTCATTGATAACGATGCTATTCTGCTTGAAAGCGGGTCTTGTTTTGATACATCTAATCCTTTTAATTCTTCACTTTCCTGAATACTTTCAGATAAATCCTCTATTTGAATGTATCCTTTTTCGTGTAGAACATCAATTACAGGTTTAGTGTATTTGTTCAAAGTTACTATGCTTATTTTTTGCATTCGAGCCACTCTAAACATAGTATCTCCCCTATAATACGGTTTCAATTATTATGTCAGCTGCAGCGTCTACATTATTTTCTGAACCTCTTAAGGATTCTCTAATGTTAGCATCAGATTCGTTTGTAATGATTACAGCTTGTTTACCTGCTTCTTCTTCTTTAGCTAATAACATGTGTTTAGCTTTGTCTTGTGCTTCTTCTTTTGCTGTTTCTATTTTTGAATCTACATTTGCGCGAGCTTCTTGGATCATTTCAGTTGATTTTTTATTTGCTTCTTCTATAATACTATTTGCATCAGATTCTGCTTGTCTGATTACTGAAATAGCGTCAGAAATACTTGCCATTGATAAATCACCTTTTATATGATCTGTTTTTACAGTAAATTATACTCATAAAAATTCCTATTTTAACAATTTCTTAAAAAAAATATGAGCATATTTGCGTTTTATTTAAGTTTAATAAAAAAATATTCGACTACTAAATTATCACCCCAATATAGACATGAGAACGTAAAATTTAATAGAAATTATACAAAATCTTCCTATAAAATTTTAATCAGTTCAAAAATTATATCTTATAAGAATATATATTTGATTTCATTAGATATATAATTTTATTAAAATTAGTTAAAAATGATAATCCTATAATAAAAGGGGGATTATTAAAGTAATATTAATGAAATTTATTACAAAAAATGAAATAATGGAATACAAAAGAATAATTTAATAAGTCTTAACATTACTTTAATATGATAAAAAATAATCAAAAAAAGATTGAAAAAAGTAAGATTTTACTTTTTAATTGTGATTACTGTACTGTTTAAACCCAATACTCTTGAATAATCAATTTTATCGGCAATTTTATTTAATACACTGATGTTATCAAAATTCAATTCATCCTGCTCTACAATCGGATTATATTCAACGCCAGAATCTTTTACAGAAACCAAAATATAGTCTTCTTGAATCTTTACAATCACATCAATCAAATCAACATGATCATTAAGCTTAATTATGTTAACTATGATTTCTTCAATAACTAAACTTACCTGTGTAGCAACTTTATAATCTTTTAAGTACTTTTGTACCTTAGCGGATAATTCAACTGCGTCTTTAACATTACCTTGAATAGTATATTCAAATACGTCTTTGTCATCATTATGTTTGTTAATGAAGAATCCGGAGAATTCTCCATTACTTTTTTTGTTAATATATTTAGAATACATTAAGATGAATAATATTGTAACTACTTCTGCAATCGTGAAGGAAATCCAAATTCCATTTCCACCTATTAAATATGCTAATATAAAAGCGGAAGCACAGGGAACAATTAAACCTTCAAGTAGTGAAATAATAGATGCCAATAAATCTTTTTGAATAGCTTCTGCATAGAAAGTATATAAGAATGTGATTGCAGTTCCAACATAACTTAATGCAAATATTCTTACAGCATTAAACACGACAGGTATAAATGACGGATTTTTTACACTATACAATGTCAATAGCATATCCGGATAAATAATTATTAATATAGCGAATATTAAACTTGAAGTTAAAGCTATTTTTAGTGCTTTTTTAACAATGAACTTTACTCCCTCATAATCTTCTTCTTTAAAGTAAACAGATACTATTGGAGACATCGTTTGTGCAGCCCCTATCAAGAACATGTATAGTATGAATAGACTATTATCACAAATTCCAAATGCAACCAAACCGGCTTCTCCGATAAAGATAGTGATTAATGTATTGTAAATAAATGCTTTAAATGTGAAGTACAATTGAGTGGAAGCACCAGAAAAACCTGATTTACAAATTTTTTTAAGATATGTTAAAAATCTGTTTAGTTTTAAGTTAATTAATCTTAAAGTTCTTTCTGACTTGAAGAAATAAGTTGATATATAAATTGATCCAACAATATAACCAACTACTGTAGCATATGCAGCTCCACTAATACCTAAATTTAAAACTGATATGAATATTACATCACAACAAATATTAACTATATTAGATAGTAAAATTGCTCTAAAAGCCATTTTTGGCAAACCATCGGCACGAACAAAGTAAGATAAACACATGATGTAACATAAAAATGGCAATCCTATGATATATGCATTAAAAAATTGACTTACAAGAGTTAGTAAATTTTCAGCTCTGCATAAGAAATGTACAATTTGATTAGAAAAAACCAATCCCCCCACTGATAGTATCACCCCAATGATAAGGAGTGAAAATACTGAAACGGTAAAATAGGAGTTACTTTTTCTTTCATCAAACTCTGCCTTTGATACTGAACATAATACACTTCCACCTAATCCTATCATCCAGTAAATTAAATTTACAAAGGTTGTAACTGGTGAAACCAATTGCATTACAGACAAATTGAACTCACCAATTAAAAATGCCACCATCATAGAATCTATAACAAAACATATGTTTCCAGCCATAGATGTGAATAAAGTTGGTAGAAAAAATTCTCTAAACTTTTTTGATATTAAATCATAATTTCTTTCATACACATTATCACCTAATCAAAGAAACTCATTTCCTTAAGGAATTTTATAAAGTTATAAATGTATTCATATGAAATCAATGGCCAAGAAATACCTAACAAA
The DNA here is from genome assembly GCA_017430835.1 of Methanosphaera sp. Next base: position 27,507 of record JAFRMD010000093.1, on the reverse strand, counting down.
TATGAAATTTGAATAGTGTAGTTATTTTCATCTAAAACCCATATTTTTTTCTCTTTACCTTCACCAATAGAAGTAATGAATCCTGAAAGTCCCTCTTGTTTATCTTCATCTTTCATAACAATTTTCATTGCTTTTTCATATTCCTCATCTTCCACAATCTCCATTTCAAAACCTAACGATTTGATAATATCCAAAACAGCAACATAGGATACTGTGTTATTATTGTATGGATGGAATACAACGCAATCTTTTGGTGTTTTTGATAATTCTATAATTGATTTAGCAGTTGTATCGATTGGACTGAATTCTATTGTCGAATTAAGTAGTGATAATGGGAATTTAGAAATGGTTATAAAAGATTTTATTCTATTAATAAAACCATTTGAACTGAAGTTTATTTGGAATTCACTGTCAGACATACGAGCCATTAAATTTCCAACTCTCATAATTTTAACATCCAAATTATCATCACATGCAGCTTGCAATATAGCCCTTTCAGCTAAAAACTTACTGCCCAGATATTGGTTATCAACACTTTGACCTATATATAAATCTTGTTCAGTATATTTTTTATCCTTTGGAGGATAATTATTAATACTCTCTCCAGCAGTACTGACCGTTGAAACTTGAACAAATTTGCAGTTTTTTAGTTTTGCAAATTCTAAACCATTAAGTACTCCACCATAATTAATATCTTCTATATCTGTTCCAGATGAGAAGTGTTTAACATTTCCAGCACAATTAATTATCGTGTTTATTTCATATGGGATTAATTTTTTAAAGTCTTCAATATCTGTAATATCCCCCTCAATAATATGCAATTTATCATCAAAATAAATTCCGTAATCTTCTGAGAAATAATAGAATAGTAATGATTTTAATCTATTATCAGCACTTAATTTTCCTTTAGACCTAACAAGACAGTAAATATCTCCACTCTCATTTTCTAATAATTGTTGTAGAACATGAATTCCTAAAAAGCCTGTAGCTCCAGTTAGCAAAACATTTCCTAATGTCTCAACACATTCTCCATCAATGAAATTATGAATATTATTTTTCTTCAATAAATTATCTATTAATGTATAATCATAATCTCCAATTTTATTATTAGATTCGGTTTTTTTGTCAGACAATATAAACTGGGCAAGTAATCTTGGAGTTGGATTAACAAAGATATCACCATAACTAATATCATAACCATTATTTAAAGCATCTATTGCTATTTTAGTTACTAGAAGTGAAGTACCCCCAATTTCAAAGAAATTGTCTGTGACACCAACACGAGTAAGACCTAAAATATCTTTAAAAGTATTTGCAAAGAAAGCTTCAATTTCATTATCTGGAGCAACATATTCCATGATTATTTCAGGTTCTGGTAAATTTTTAAGATCCACTTTACCATTAGAAGTTTCAGGCAACTTATCTAATTGCATAAATACTGTTGGAACCATGTAATCCGTTAGTTTAGAAGATAAATATTCTTTTAGTAATTTAACATCTACTTTTTCAGATGCAGTATAATATGCACATAAATGTTCAACATCATTTATTGTTTTTATTACTACAACAACATTGGTTATTGAATCATACTGAGATATTGTTGAAGATATTTCATCAAGTTCTATTCTTAAACCACGTAACTTAATTTGATTATCCATTCTTCCAAAAATGTGTATTTCCTCATTTTCTTTAACTGCAAAGTCTCCACTTCTATAATACTTGATTCCATTGATTCTTGTGAAAACTTCTTTTGTTTTTTCAGGGTTATTATAATACCCTTTAGTTACTCCAGGTCCTCCTATATACAATTCCCCTATTACACCATCAGGCAATAATTTTCCATCAAGATCCCTAACATCAGTAATATAATTAAAAAGTGCTTTACCAACACTAATTTTTCTAGAATTATCCATCTTTTTAATGTTTGATTGAACAGTAGCTTCTGTAGGTCCATAACTATTATATAAAACAACATCATATTCCTTTAATTTATCAATTAGTTCTAATGGGAACTTTTCACCACCAATTGAAAATGCTTTGAAATATTGAAGTTGTTCCCTAAATTCATCGAAATCTAAATATTGTAATAGTCTAGATGGTGTTGTGTCAAGATATTGAGGTTTTGTTATTTTAATCAAATTAACCAGTTCAACAAGGTCTTTAGTTTGTGTATCATCTGCAAAGATTAATGTTCTTGAGAAACATAGTGTTCCAAGTAAATCAAGAATTGATGCATCAAATGAAACTGTTGTTAAACCCAATACTCTTTCAACCGAATGATAAACTTGACAAGTCATATTATCCTTATCATTTGCCAATAGATTAGAGATATTCTTATGACTAACCATCACACCCTTAGGTTTTCCAGTAGATCCGGATGTATAAATCATGTAAGCTAAACTGTCACTTGAAATTTCTAAATTTGGATTGCTTTCATCATCAGATTCATTTAGTAAAGAATCAATACTTAAAGCATTATCAAATGAATTATCGGAAATTATCCAATCAGCTTCACTATTTTCATAAATATACTCTACCCTGTCTTTAGGATAATCATTAGCTAATGGTATGAATGCAGCTCCAGCTTTTAAGATTCCTAACATTGCAATGATTAGTTTACTTGTTCTTGGAAGCATATGTAATACATTATCTCCAACTTTTACACCTCTATTTATCAGTGCATGTGCAACCCGATTAGCTTTTCTGTTTAGTTCATCATAAGTTAATTCATCATCACAACAGATTACTGCAGTTTTATCAGGATTTTCACTAACAATTTTTTCAAATAAGTTATGAATTATCTGAATTTCAACATCTTTAAATTCACTTGAAGGAATTTCTGGAACAATAGAAATATCACAGATTTTTAATGTGGATAATTTTTCTTGTTTGGATATTAACTGATTTATAATTGTTTTTATTGAATCAATGAATGTTTCTATGTATTCTGGTGTGTACAATGCATTATCATATTTTACTGATAAAGAATACTCGTCTTCAACTTCAATGACATCTAAAGTAATTTTATAATCTATATTATCATGTTTTATTTTTTCAAGAGTGCATTTATTTTCATTGATTTCCAAATCTTCAAAGAGTTTTCCATGGAATGCATAGAAGAAATCCATATCTAAATCATATTTATTTGCTATTTTCATATAATTTACGGAAGAATTGTTTAAAACATCAAACCAGGATTTATTTATAAAATCAAAATAATTTCTGATACTCATATCCCTATCAACTTTAAACCCAATAGGTAATGTTTTAACCAGCATTCCTATACTGTTTCGATATTTAGGATTATCTCTACCATTGAAGATAGTTGAAATCAATATATCTTTTTTAGATATGAATTTAGTCAAAGTTAACACAGTTGAAGACATGAATAGAATGTTAGGACTAATTTTCTCATCAATACAGAACTTATCAATTACTTCCTTATTTATCCCCATTATTTCTTCAGATAACTGAGCATTTTCTTCATTCCCCGATAAATTAGTGGTAAGTACTGTTGATTCATCAAATCCTGCAATCATTTCATCAAAGAAAATATCAGTTTTCTTAGCACTTTCTGATAATTGGAAATTGTTTTCTGATGAGATATACTCATAGGTATCTGCTCCAACATCAAATAGTCTATCTTCACAACCATCATATAATGCGCAAATGTCATTGAATATAATATTTATAGAAGTACCGTCAACAATTAAGTGATGGAAATCGGCCAATAATACAATATTGTCAGGAGTAATATAAATTTTAAATCTGAACAATTGATTTCCAATAATTTCAAAAGGTTTTACAAAATCATTTATCAAATCAGAATTAACTTCATTAACTTCTTCAATAGTTATCTCATCAACATTTATTGAATCATTTTTCTTATTGAATACTTTTCCTTCATTTATCACAAAGCTGTTTTTTAAATATGGATGAAGGTCAATAACTTTTATAATCGAATCCTTTAATTTAAATGGATTGATGTCTTTACTGAAAACTATCATTTTAGGAAGATTATAATTTGTTTTACTTGGGTTTTTTATACAATCAAAATATATTCCCAGTTGATTCGGTGTTAATTCATAATTTTCATTTTCAATTGAAGAGGCAACTCCTTCTTCAATAAGTTTAGATATGTTTTTAATATTTTTAGCATCTATTAATTTTACAATGCTTAAATCTGTATTGAATTTATTCAATATTGATGAAGATAATTTAATTACCGATAAGGAAGTTAAACCTATTTTAAATAGGTCTGTGTTAACTCCAAATTCTTTAAAACCTAATATTTCACAAACACTATCATAAACTCCTTCTTCAATATCGGAAGTTGGTTCAGAAATTTTTTCAATATCAATTTTTGGATCAGGTAAGTTTTTAAAGTCTGTTTTACCGTTTGGTGTTGTTGGGAATGTTTCTAGTTGTGTGTAATAGGATGGAATCATATAATCTGGTAGATTATCTTCCAGATAAGTGTTTAAATCATCAGAATTAATTTCACATTGGGCAGTATAATATGCACATAAATGTTCTACTGAATTGATAGTTTTTACAACCACACTAGTATGTAATATGTTCTCATAATTTGCGATTGCTGCTTCAATTTCAGATAGTTCTATTCTTAAACCTCTGATTTTAATTTGAGTATCATTTCTTCCTAATGTGAATAATTCACCTTTTTCATCTTTTTTACCTAAATCTCCTGTATTATAATATGGAATATTGTTTATTGTTAAAAAGACTTTCTTTGTTTGTTCGGGGTTATTAATGTAGCCTCTTGCAATTCCCGCCCCTCCCACATATATTTCTCCTGGAACATAAGGGGGTAGTTGATTTCCATCAATATCCATAATTTTATCTACAACATTTAGCATTGGCCAACCAGCAGATATCTTGTTGCTGTCAATGAGTTTATAGTGGGATGCTACCGTGACTTCTGTTGGTCCATATGAATTGTATATCTGTGCATTGGTATACTGTGATAATTTATCATACAATTGTGGAGGGAAAGCTTCTCCACCTATTATTAAGACTTTACATTTTGCTAGAATATCTTGTATTTCTTCAAGTCTAATATATTCAAGTAGTCTTGTTGGTGTTGAACCAAATCCGTCTGCACCTGTTTTGTTGAATAATTCTGCTAATTTTAATGGGTTGATCGATTCTTCATCATCTGCAAAGACTACTGGCAATCCATTTAATATTGTTCCAAATATTTCTCTTAAGAATACGATAAATGATACTGTTGATATTGATATGAATTTATTACACTTTTTATTTAATTCATATATTGGCACATTCTTTTTATCATATGCTATATAATTTGATATTCCTCTATGTGTTATCATTACTCCTTTTGGTCGTCCTGTAGAACCGGATGTGTATATAAGGAAGCATAAATTGTCAGGTGTTAATTCTGTTTGAGGATTTGTTTCATCTTTTTCTTCTAGTAATTCTGATACATATAGTGCATTATCAACTTGATAACCTCTTTCTTCATCTATAATAACGTATTTTGAATCACTGTCTTCAAGTATTTGTGTTATCCTGTTTTTTGGATATTTTGGATCAATTGGTATGAATGCTGCACCTGCTTTAACTATTCCCAGTACTGTTGCAATTAAATCACTGCTTCTTTTCATTATAAACATTACTTTATCTTCTACACATACACCTTTTTTAATAAGAGCATTTGCTATCCTATTGGCTTTCATATTAAGTTGTTCATATGTGAATTCATCATCAGCTGCATAAAGAATTGTTTTTTCTGGATTATTATTTACTTGTCTTTCGAAGATTTTATTTATTAATCCTTCATTTACAAGTTCCATCTTGAATTTTTCATCTTTATCCTCTTTTTCAACTATGGAAATATTTCTTAATAATTCATCAGGTTGTGAAAATTTGTTTATGAGAATATTGAATGATTTTATAAAGCTTTCTATTAATTCTTTTGAATAATATGAGGTATCATATGTTAAATTTAGGTTATTAGCCTGTAGAGAGAATATGAATTTATGGTTTTTATCATCCACATCTTCTGTTTCAAAAAGTATTTCACTTTCAAAATTTAGTTTCATATTATTATTTAATGGGTAAAATGAATATTCATCAAAATTTTCATCCATATCTTTTAAGTATTCTTCTACACTGATATCAGTATTAAAATGATAACCTGTTGCCTGATTATTATATGCTATTAATATATCCTTAGAAAAAGAATATTTGGTTAAATTAAATAGGAACAATGACAATAACAATACTTTATTCCCAATATTGTATTTGTTAGATAATTTGATTAATTTTTCAACTGGAATTGATTGATATATGGTTTTAAATTCACTTTTTGTATTTTCTGTATCTGGAGATACGCTTGTAGGATAATTAAATGAATTTATAAGATTATTATAATAATTTTCTGCTTTGAAAAATTCATTTACTTCAACATCATACTCTTTACATTTTTTTTCTGAATCAGAGATTACCTGCGAATATAAGTTATTTATTCCATTTGCAATTGATTCTATTTGATTAGCAGTGAAACATGCCTTATCATATTCTATGAATATTGTTTGTAATCCATTTTTATCACTATAATTTTTATTAATTCTAAAGTGTAATGGGAACTTAATATCTTTCTGATAACTTAAGAATTGTGAATTATAATCTGTGGAATTTGATACAATAGACACCATGGAAATACAATCTGGATCAATACCATGTGTTCTTAAATCAGTCGTGTATTCACTAAATTGTAGTTTAGCATGACTTAATCCTTCTTTCAAAACCCCTTTTGAATAAGATAGTAATTCTTCGAATGTATACTCCTCATCATATTCCAAACGTAGTGGTATCGTATTTACAAACATTCCTAATGCATCATCTTGTCCAAAATACCTACCATGGACTGATGTATTTAATACCATATCTTTAAATGAATTATTATCTTTTTTAGATTTAGCTAAATATAAAAAATTAAGAGCTAATGCCTGAACAAATGGAGAATAATTAAAATCAGACTTATTTTCTAGTTTTAATTCATAAAATCCAAATGAAGAATCATCAAATGAATACCAATCTTGAGAGTAATTTTGTAGAGTGTTTAACCAATATTCTTTATCTTCTTTTGCTTTTGGAGAATTTAAATATTTTTGTTCAGCTTCGACATAATTATTGTAATTAAAATCCTTTTTTTCATATTTTTTATTGTTCTTTAAACAATCAACACACTTTTCTATTTCTTGAGGGATTAATGAAAATAAAGAAGTACCATCCAATAATATGTGTTGAACTACACCTATTAAAACTGTTGAATTTTCTGTTCTAATCACTGCCCATTTATAAAGAGGACTGTCAAATATATCATCAAAAGGATTTTCCAGGTATGTTTTTATAAAATCATCAAGATTATCCTGACAAACTTCAAAAGTTTCTACTGTAACATTCTCTTTAACATAATGTTGAGTAATATTTCCTTTTTCATCAGAATGAATCTGAATATTTAAATAATTTTTAGAAATTAATTCAATTGAATTTTTTATATAATCAAAATCATCAAGAGAATAATTTTTTCTAAATTTAAGATAAAACGAATCATTTTTTGGATTATTAATTTCAGAAAACATTAACATTTTCTGCGAATTCGATAAATCAAAATATTCCACTTTCTCACAACCAATTTCGTATTAAATTTACTTATTAAATAAAATATATAATATAATTATATTAAATTAAACTATTATAATTATTTGATTTACCAGTATGGTACTAATTAGCAAATATTTAAAAAAAAGATGGCGTTTTAAATGGAAATTAATAAAAATTATGATGATAAAAAATTAATTATGGAAGTTACAGGCCGTGTTGACACTATTACCTCACAGGATTTAGAAAAAAGTATCAATGAAGAAATAGGAAAATTTGATTCGTTGACAATTGACTTTGAGAAAGTAGAATATATTTCAAGTGCAGGACTTAGAGTATTGATTGCTACGCAAAAGAAATTAAAAAAAGACAATGTCCCCCTTGTTATTGAAAATGTTAATGATACAATAAAGGAAATATTCAGAATGTCTGGATTCGACAAAATTTTAGAGATACAATGAAAACATTAAAACTTAAAAATGATATTAAAGAATTATATCATATTAACAGCACTATTCATAATGAAGTAAAAATTGAAGATTTTCAGTTGGACTTAATTATTGAAGAAATATTCTCAAATATAGTTAATTATTCAAATGCTGATTATATCATGATAAATTACAACTTTGATAACGAAAACAATACAATTTACCTTGAATTTATTGACAATGGCATCTCCCATAATCCTCTACTAAAAGAAGATCCTGAAAAAGTCGACAACATTGAGGAAGCAAGAATTGGTGGGCTGGGCATATACCTAACAAAAAATATTGCAGATAAAATAGAATACCATAATATTAACAATGAAAATCATTTAAAAATTATTAAAAAAGTGAAATAATGAATTCTAAACTTAAAAATATTATTATACCCTTTGTTTTAATGATGATATTCAACTTAGGAATAAACTATATGCTAAATTTAGAAAATTTTGGATTATCAATAACTCCTCATGTGGGTATAATATTTATTAGTGGATTATTTTTTGGACCATTAGGAGCATTATCCGCAACAATTGCAAATTTCATTTGCGATATAGCCAATTCTTACAGCATTGGAATTTCCATATTTTCGGCAATTATTACATTCAGCATAGCTTTACTTCCTTATAAATTATGGTATGAAAAACTTTTTAAAAGTGATAAAATATTAAAACCTGGATTTGATGACACTCATCATCTGATTAAACTTTTAATCATTATAATACTATGCGGATTGTTATACTCATTATTAACAGATACTATAACGTATATATTTTATCCAAGAATAGAAGAAAATTTTTATGTATATGAAGGTTATTTCTTAAATTTCATAAATTTTTCATCCATATACACAATAATAATTTTATGGATTTCTGAAAAAATCGATTTCATAGAAACTCCACAAAAATCGGATAAAAAAAAGAATATGTTATATCCTATAGTTTTTATATTAATTATAATATTAACAGCAGTTAATCTAATAACTACAATATTAATTGACTTGGATTATATGGCATATATTATAATTACAATAATTACTGCATTATTATTGTTTGTTTATTTAACAAAGCCCAACTATTATGAAATCTCAAAAATAAGATATGAAAATCCAATATCTGAAAATATAATAAAATATTTCCTATTAATATCATTAGTTATTATCATTTTTGGGTTATCAATAACAATAGACAAGAATGTTTCATTTATGGAATTAATTAATGCTGATATAACTCTTTTAATATTTTTTATACCATCATTATTATTACTGAGAAATATAGAAAAGAATGTAGTTACACCAATCATTGAATTTTCGGAAATTAAAGATTTTATTAAGGAAAATGAGAAGATAGAATCAGAATCATTAATTGAAATTTATTCAAAATATGCAGATTACGATAATGAAATAGGATCTTTAGCCCGTAGTTATACTAATTTAATAAAAAATAATAATGAATATATCGAAAATATTAGGGAGATTGAAGGAGAAAAGAAACGTATTGAGACTGAACTGGACATTGCTAAAAAAATTCAACAATCAAATTTGCCCACACATGCTATCGATAATGAATTCTTTTATGTAAACGGATTTAACTATCCTGCCAAAGAAGTTGGTGGAGACTTCTTTGATTTCTATGAAATAGATGATGAACATTTAGTAATTGTAATTGGTGATGCATCAGGTAAAGGTGTTCCAGCAGCCCTTTTAGCAACAACAACACAAGCCATAATAAAACAATTAGTTAATACAACAGATGATCCTTCAGAAATATTATATGCCCTAAATAACCAGTTATGTGCAACTAATGAAATATCCATGTTTATTACATTATGGTTGGGAATTTATAATAAAAAGACTAAAAACATAGTATTCTCTAATGCGGGACATAATCCCCCAGTAATTAAAGAAAATGAAGAATACCAATTGCTTGAAGAAAATACTGGCCTGGTTCTTGGCATTATGGAAGATTTTGAATTTGTTAGAGAAGAAAGAATTCTTCAAGATGGAATAATTTTATATACCGATGGTATTACTGATGCAAATAATGAAAATGATGAAATGTATGGTGAAAATAGGTTAATAGAATTTTTCAGCGATACTTCATTTAATGAAAACATTACAACCAGACTCCTTTCAAATCTTAAAGCATTTATTGGTACTTGTGAACAATTTGACGATATGACACTATTAATTTTAAAGGTTAAAAAATGATTAAACTAGCAATATGTAATGTTGGAGATTTAGATTTATCTAAATCTATAAAACTTTTACCTCCTGAAAGAAAGAAAAAAGTTGATTCTTTTAGATTTATTAAAGACAAAAAACTATCTTGTGGAGCTTATCTTCTTTTGAAAAAATTATTATTTGAAGCAAACATATTAAATCCATGCTTCAAAACTGGAAAGTATGGAAAGTTATACCTATCCAATTACAAGAATATTCATTTTAATTTAAGTCATTCTGGAAAAATTGTTGCTTGTGTAATATCTGATGAAGAAGTTGGTGTTGATGTAGAATATAACGACTCATCAATTGATTTAAACATTGCAAGAAACTATTTTTTTAACAGTGAATACAAAAACATTATCAAATCACATAAGCCTAGTGACGAATTCTTTAATTATTGGGTTTTAAAGGAAAGTTATATGAAATACACTGGTTTAGGTTTTCAGTTAGAATTAGATAGCTTTGAAATATTAATAAATGATGAAATAAAAGTAAAAAATAATGATAAAATCAAGTTTAATCTATTTAGTATTGATGACTATAAATTAGGTGTTGCATCAAGCTATAATATAAAGTCATATACTGAGTATAAAATTGATGAACTCTATTAACATCCTAAAAAAAGGTAAATAAGTTTTTTTTAACTATTTTTCAAGATTACCTTCTTTACTAATATATTTTCTAAACAGGTATGCTAACAATGATCCTGCAAAGTTTTGCCACACGGAATACAATGCCCCTGGAACTGTTGCCAATGCCAAGTTAGGAAAATGTGTTTTTGCAAGACTTGTAGACAATCCCGAATTTTGAAAAGCAAGTTCAATTGCTATAGTTACTGATTGTTTTGTTTTCATACCAGAAACATAACCTATTCCAAGACCTAACAGGATTGCTAAGCAGTACTGTAAAATTATTACCAACATAATTATCCAAGGAGTTGATAATATAGCTTGTTTATTAGCTCCCAATACTCCACCAATTATTAAACAAATTACTATAGAAGATACTGCCGGCAGATATTCTTTTAATTCATTAGTAAATTTGGGGAATTTGTTATTTATTATTAATCCCAATGCTATTGGAATGATAACTATCTGAACTATTGAAATAAACATGTCAATAGGATTGAAGACTATTCGATTACCTATTAACAATAATGTAATTAAAGGTGTAAGTATTGGTGAAATAACTGTTGATACTGCCGTTAATGATACAGATAATGCTAAATCCCCTTTAGCAAGGAATGTAATAACATCTGATGCTGTTCCACCAGGAACTGTTCCAACAAGAACCAACCCTACAGTTAACGCTTCGTTTAATGAAAAGATATTTGCTAATGTTAAAGCCAATAATGGCATGACAATGTACTGTATTGAAAGACCTATCCCTATTTCCTTAGGTCTTTTGAATACATTTAGAAAGTTATCTACTTTTAATGTCGTACCCATACCAAAAAGAATTACGCCCAATAGAATATTTAATATGCTAATTCCACCAACATCCCCCAAAACCCATAAAAACATAGATGGAGAATAGAATGTTATAATTACCGTTAATAAAATTATTAGAACGAAATATTTTTCAATAAATTTAAAAATTCTTATCATATTATCTACAACACCAATATTCATATCTTTTTCTTATTAAATGTATACATATTTACTTTAGCTATTAAATTACTTTTTTCCCATTTTTTTGTTTCATAATTATAAATGTAAGAATTTGGTTGTTTTACTGATGTTTTTACCTTCTCAACATTACCCCAAATAGCAGCATCCTCTGTAGCTGTATTAATTATTATACTTATTTTATCATTTTTATATACTGGTATTTTTTCCTTCAATTTTATGGTTCTGTACCCTGCATAATCTATTTTACCAGATAAATTATAGACTAACTTTCCATTCACAAATATATTAACAGAATAATTTGATAGCATATTGAAATAACTGCCTAGTGCAGAAATTATTTCATCATTTTTAGCAACATAAATATTTTTATAGGCATATTTTGTAGAAATTCCAGCACCATCCGGTATTTTATGATATAACTCAGAGCTTATGTGATAATTATTATCATATTTTTCATTATTACTTAATATGAATGCTTTTCCTTCACTTAAGGATGTATCGTAATATGAAACATATTGATATCCTTTTTCACCAACATCTTTTCCCCAACTATTTTTAATTATGAAAGCTCCATCACCTCTAGGAACTATAGTATCTCCATTATCATCAATTGTTTTAAAATTTTTTCGACTATAATTATCATCCCATCCAACAATTGTAACCGCATGATTCTGTTGTCTTGATTCATAATTCCAAATATTTAAAGAAGATTCTTCAGCAGATGAATCATATATCATGCTTTTAGAATTAATATTGACAGCAATTGCCCCATATTTCATTAAAACCTGTTTAATTAATGAATTATTCGTCAAATCAGTTCTTTTTGGAATAAATAAAACATCATATATATGATTTGTTTCAGCTATTAGAGGAGAAACAATACTTTCATCAAAGTATGGATCATTTAATGATTCAATAGGATTATGCCAATTAATTATATTATCTATTGCCATTTCCATATTATCCCCGCTAGTACTTTCATAAACTCCATTATTCTTGACGACACCCACTGTTGAATATTGTTTTATCAAGTTTCTTAAATGACTTTCGGATAAATTTAATTTAATGTTCTTTTGTTTTAAATAAGCTGATTCTAATGCTGCAACAATTGCAAAATCAGTACATGATCCGTCAAAGCCCTGATTTTTTATAGGCGTTACTTGATTTAATTTTCTTAAATCATACCGTGCAGGCAATGTTTCATTTAGATTGCCTATTGAATCAATAGATTCTTGTGTAAACAGAACATAATTATATTCATTTCTAACCTTTAATTTTGTATGAATTTCCTTTTTAGAATACTTTGCATCTCCAGGGTAAGATATTGTTAAGTTACTTTCTTTAGCAGTTGACAAATATTTTGCTGGTATCCTGTATATTATTTTTCCATTATTTTGTTTAATACTGGTTAATTTTTCATCATTTAATTTGATAGTAATTTTCCGTTCTAAATCATTATTTGTTTTTATTTTGATTGTTGCATTTTGTTTAACAAATAGCAGCAAGTCATCAGAATACATGTATGCGTCCATTTTCTTAGCTAAATTTATTTTTTGATTATCAATCTTAAATGTCGTGTTATTTATTTTGCCCTTAAATGTGTTTGTTGCAGTTTTATTTATGGATATGTTATTCTTTGAGAATTTTGCATTTTTAGATGTGAATGTAACGATTCTGTTAGGTAATAATTTTGATGTTCTTTTTCCATTATTTAAATAGTTAATTTTGATAATTATCCTTGTTTTATTGTTTTTTGTTTGTAAAGTATAATTTATAGTTCTCCAATTAGTTGGTATGATATTATTTGTGATTGATTTGAAGTTTGGATTATTCTTTCCCCACCAATTGTAGTTAATATTTGAATGTGCAAATTCTTCTATCGTTACTATGTTTTTGCTATTATTATTGAATAATACATTATTGTTTATTCTTAGATTTCGGTTTGCATATATTGCTGAAGCTATTTTTTGTGCTTTATTGTTTATTAATTTAGAATTTGTTATCGTAGTTTGTGAAGTATGTTCATCCGATATTATGTTACTTAAATTGTTTATCATATTTTCATTATTATATATTGTGTAAATTGCACCGCCTATCTGTGCATTGTTTTGTTCGAATAATGAGGAGGTTATATTCAAATCACTCTGAGAATTAAATATAACTCCACCATCATATTTTGCCACGTTTTTTGTGAAGTTAGTATTCTTTATAATGGAATTTTGTCCACCTACTGTTGTTAATACTCCACCAGTATTGTTTGCCTTATTGTTTTCAAAGATGGAATTATAAATGTTTACATCGGATCTTTCCAGTAATATCGTTCCACCATTTAATGCCCTGTTGTTCTTAAATAAACATTTGTTTATCATGGTATTTTCACATAGTTTTATGTAAAAATTTCCTCCATTTCTTAATGATGTATTATTTAAAAATGTTGATTTTATAATCTGATTGTTTTTGGAAGAGTTAATATAAAATATTCCCCCATTTTTTGCACAATAATTTTTAATGAATGAAGAATTATTAATTATTACATTTTGACAATCCCCTATATTTATTAAACCTGCCATAGGTCTTTCATCATAAACTGAATCCTTATTTAACCTATTATTCTTGAAAACTGAATTATTTATTGTAACATTAAAATCATAAGTAGGATAAAAATCTTTTGCCATACTAATTAAAGTGTTTTTAACTTTGTTATTATACATTCTAAATTTATTAATGTTTAGGTTAGAATCTAAGGCCCGAATAGTTTCCTTGTTTATGGTATTCTTAATTGTTACATTTTTCAGGATTGTTTTTGAATGTGAAATTAACATAGTATATGATGAATTAATATTTTTTTCAAATACTGAATTTTCTATTTTAAAGTTGTTAATATCAGATCCAAGCAATACAATACCCGACTGATTATCATTTCCTATTCTTAAGTTGTTTTTTACAGTATTCTTTGAAAATACTACTTTTTTCATGTCAAACCTATTTAAAAATTCAGAATATTTATTATTGTCTATTTGATTGTTTTTTATTAATGCATTTGCATTATTAAGATCCAAAAGTATATTAATTCTATTTTTTTTAAAAATATTGTTTTGAAGCGTTACATGTGGATACTTTGTTTGAATAAGTGATGATTTAATGTTGTTGTTTTTAAATGTGTTATTGCTGATAACAATTTTATTATAATTTGTTTTTCCCTTTGATTCATTTTCAGAATAATAAAATTTAAATACACTATTCAAATCAGATTTTGTGTTTTTTATCAATTTATTACTGATAACTTGATTATTTGTAAAATTTACGCTTGAATTTACTGAATTAATGAAATATGTTGCATTGTTATGGATAAATTTACAATTATTTACTGTGACACTAGTATTTTTAATATTTAATATTTGATTAGATTTTTCAAAATTGATATTGGCTATTTTAACATGATAGTCACCATTTATTGTGAATATATCCTTTGATTTAACTCCATTTAATGTGATTATCTTATTATTATCTCCACTTATAGTGAAATTTGTTCCTTTCTTTACTGTTTTAGAAGTTATATTAATTGAAGTGGAAATATTATATGTGTCCTTTTTTGATGTTGTTGTTAATATAATAGAAGTATTATTTTTTAATTTCTTTATTGCATTATTTAATGTAGTTGTTTGATTTCTATTTTTACCCGTGTTTGTGTCTTTACCCTTCGAACTTACATAAATTATATTTTCTTTACTTGCAAGTTTGGGAGTGTTTTTCACTATTTTTTTTGTTGAATTGAATTTTTTTGTTAAAACACAATTTAATTTTTTTTCTTTCTGCATTTTACTAATTGTTGTCTTGTTAACTTCTTTAGCTGTTATTACAGAAAGCGTTAGTAATAATCCAACAACTATTAACATTAAAAAAATACGTTTAGAGTTCATATATTACCCTCCACCTTATTATCTATCTTCTATTAATATTATTATAAATAAAATCTTATTTAAAATATTTTAAGATATTTAAAAACAATAACTGTTATTTTATTATTTTAATAAAATGAATTATTTGAATTTTAAATATAAAAGCAGGTTGAATGAAAAAAAGTTGTTATAGTTGAAGATTTTAACAATGAATTAATCGTTTTTAATATTCAATCTTACAATAGGTTTTGAAAGGTGTCTTCTTGCTTCTGTTGGTACTTCATAGAATCCTTCTTGGATATCTCTTGGAATTTCTTCTCTAATTTTATCGGACGTTCTAATTTTATTTCCACATTTTGGACATTTATATCCCTTGTTTTTTCCTGCGGATTTCATTCTTTTTCCACATTCACACAATGGATTTACAAGTTTATATTGTGGTTCAATCTTAGTTAACTGGAATTTTTCAATATTAAATGTGTGATTTTCATTTAAACCACCATATAATATTAGTTCATCCCCTATTCTTAATTGTCTTACAATGTTTCTGAATGTTTTTGTTGGTTCAAAAGCAGCGCATTCTACAATACCTGTACCATCTGATACCTTAAAGAAAACGTGTCCCCCTTCAATATCATGAGGATTTTCTGTTAGGTGACATTCTACTTTGTAACATGATGCTTCCTGCATGTCATTAATAGACACTCCTTCCTGTATGTGCATATCAGTATGCTGATTTGTTCTGAATATACAGTAATCCTCAATTTCTTCATTACTTATGACTATGTTATGTGCCCTTTCCACAATTTCTGCTGTATTTCCTCTTATACCATATAATACAGGACATGGAGTGTGTGGTTCTATTGCTGTATAATTTCCTTCAATGTCAATGTTATCAAATGTTTCAGGATATGTTTTTTCATTCATCAAATATATGCTGTCTTGATTCAGTTGTCTTTTTGTACCATAATTTTCTGGTATTCTATATGCTAAGCATTCAAATGTTTCATCATCCAATTCTAGGCTTATAGCTGCAATGGAGCCTATTATCCCTCTTCCTTTCTTAAATTTATAATATTTTGCTCCAATTTTTTTGGCAAATTCTTCTGCATATTCTATAGTGTATATTGAGTAAATTGCATTTCTTGCATATTCCCTCATCTGGTCGGTTATTTCTCCTTCATAGAATATAACTCCAGGGTTTGTATTTACTCCGTCAAACATTGAGTATTTTTCAACGTTTTCAAGAACAACTTTTTCCACAATATCTACTTCTTCTCTTGTTACTTCTACAACAAATGATAATGCCCCATTTCCCCTGGTTTTATAGCGTGCAAATGGATTAAGTCGTATAAGTCTCGGATAATCTAATGAAATAATGCCCTGTTTTTCCAGTTGTCTTAATATTATACATGTTAAATAAGTTGTACACATTCCCTCATTTGAATCGGTATCATCAATTCCTACATGTAATTTAATTTTAGTATCTTCATTCAAAGTATTACATCCCATGAGAAATATTATTCTATTATTATATTATTAAGAAATTACATATAATATATTATGAATTTAGAAAACTCTTCAATTACTCGTGAAAAAATACTTAACGAGATTAATCATTTGCTGGTATCATATGGATACAAAACATCCGACATCTATGATAGAAGTTGTTTTGATTTACTTGCCAGAAAAGATGATATTCTTATTATCCTCAAGATACTGGTAAATATTGATAGTCTCACATCCAGTCAAGCAGAGGAGTTATCTAAAATTGCGGGAACATTCCTTGCTAGTCCCATTATTATTGGAATCAAATCCAAACATTACCTATTAGAAGATGATGTTGTATATGAAAGACATGAACTTCCAGTTATTTCTCCTCAAACATTGTGTGATGTAATAGTTAATGATATTCATCCAGAAATTTTTGCTAAAAGAGGGGGATATTATGTTAAAATCAATGGTGAATTATTAAGACAATTAAGAGAAAAGAATAATTTATCATTAAAGGAACTGGCAGATTTAAGCCATGTTTCAAGGGAAACCATATACAAATATGAACAAGGTAATTCTCAAACATACCCTGAAACAGCACTTATGATTGAAGAAATTCTTCAAAGTCCGATAACACTGTCAATCAACTTACTAGAATCTGAAAGACTTAATAACAGTTTAGATAAACGGATACAAGAACCTATTGAACTAATTAAGCTAGGATATGATGTTAAAAGTTCAAATAAAACACCATTTGATGCAATATCGGAACAGACAGAAAATTCTAAGGAATTACTTAAACTGAAAGAAAAACTTGAAAACAAACTTGATGAAATAGAAAAAATCAGAGCAGAAATCAACAAAAAAAGCAAAGACAACAACATACTCATTACCAACATGGAACGAGGACGTACAGAAAAAACTTTAAACAATATTGCCAAGAAAACACGGGACATTTCATCAGTAACTGGCTATGATGCATTATTTGTATTAGAAAATGAGCATGACAAAGAAAATATTAAAAGAATACCTGCAATTTACACATGGGAACTTAAAGACATGGACAATATAAATGATTTACTAAAACTAATAAAAGAAAGAAAAGAAGAAGCAGAAGAATTATGATTTAACACTATTTATTATCCCAAAAGTTTCCTCTGCTTCACTAACCTTTGCAACACCAACACAAACCGAATTCAAATATTCCACATTTTTTATAAAATCATAAGCTTCCCTTGGTTGCAATATACCCGTTGCTAAAGTCCTATTAGCAATAATATTTTTATCTATACTTCCCAACAATTCATTAATTACATTCTTATTCTCATTATTTAGGAAGTTACAGTCCATCATATAGCCATAAAAATTTAATGGAATCATAATAGTATCAAAATCATCATAAAATACTGAATCCTTGATTATTGGCAAGTTTCTAAAAGGTCTTCTAGTTTCAATAGCTGGAATAAAACCTTTTTCCTTAATATCTTTCAATAACTCTGAAATATTATTAAAAGTTTCATTTTCAATATTGTCATCAACAAAATTACCATCAATCATCAAGGTATCAGTATTGAACTCCCCATAAATATTCAAATCATCAGAAAATGTGTCTTTTGTTGTAACTCCAATAACACTCCAATTATTGCCATTTTCAATAGAAATTCTTAAAGCATTAATTAAATCATTAGATTTGTTTAAAAAAATTCTATGAACACCAAGCTCATATGATTTATCTAAAATTTCAGCGATATTCTCTGGTTGATCTTTAAAATCCAATTCATACAACCATGTTCTATGACCAAACTGTGGAGCAAAAATAAAAGGAGACGTTCCAAGAATAACTTCATTAAATGTCATAAAATCAACTCACTATACTCTCATAATATATATCTTAAAACAAGTTATTAAAATGATAGATGAAATAAGTGATACATAAAATAATTAGATAAAGAATAAATAAAGGAATTTAAAAGAAAAAGAAACAAAATAGAAATTAATTGCTGGAAATATAGCCAAATATTTAATAAAAAAAGTTTGAAAATTTAAAATTTAAGTTTCTGATACATAAAGAAGAAAAAAGAATTGCATCAAATCAATTCCGCAATAGTTTTAAAAAATCGAGTTAACTCAAAATCAAATTTCAATGATGAATACTTAAACAAAAGGTTACTACAATCCTTAATATATTCATCCACAATAAATTTTATCCATTCACATGACACTATTAATCTTCTATCAAATCAAATTCATGTGTGATAATATTAATCTCTTTATAATTATGGAATCGTTAAAAATTTTTTGTTTTATGTGTTATTCTAAGATTTGATTAAATAAACCTCTTTCTTTCATCAGATTACGCTTAAAATGAGTTTTTATTTGAGATTATATAACCATTATATAATAAAAAAAACATAACTATTAACTAATGTTAAACCGATTATAATATCATAAAATATGGTTTAAACTAAAATTATTATTATAATGATATAAGTACTTTAACTTATATTTCATACTAAAAAAAATTATGGAGACTTTAGATGCCAAAAGTATTAGTAGCTGATAAGATTAATGAAAAAGGTGTTGAAGTTTTAGAAGGAAGTGCAGAAGTTGTAAATAATCCTACTATAACACCTGAAGAATTACTTGAAACAATAGACCAGTATGAAGGGATTATTGTAAGAAGTAGAACTAAAGTGACAAAAGAAGTAATAGAAAATGCTAAAAATTTAAAAATTATTGCAAGAGCTGGTGTGGGAGTAGACAACATTGACGTAGATGCTGCTACTGCACATGGAATTTTAGTTGTAAATGCACCACAATCCACATCAATTACAGTAGCAGAACATGCAATGGGATTGATGTTATCCTTAAGTAGAAAAATTGCAATCGCTGATGCATCTGTGAAAGCAGGTAAATGGGAAAAAAGCAAATTTATGGGAATGGAATTACGTAACAAAACTCTTGGTGTAATTGGTATGGGAAGAATCGGTAGCCAAGTAGTTAAAAGATCAAAAGCATTTGAAATGGATGTTATCGTATATGACCCTTACATTACTGAAGAAACTGCAAAAGAATTAGGCGTAGAAATTACAACATTAGACGACCTTGTTCAAAAAGCCGATGTAATGACTATTCACGTTCCTTTAACTCCAGAAACAAAAGGATTAATTTCAAAAGATGAACTAGCAAAAATGAAAGATAATACAATTCTCTTAAACTGTGCTCGTGGTGGAATCATTAATGAAGATGATTTATATGAAGCCTTAAAAGAAAGACCAGAGCTTAAAGCTGGTTTAGATGTATTTGAAAATGAACCACTAGAAAACAGTCCTTTAGCAACCCTCGATAATGTTGTTTTAACTCCGCACATTGCTGCTTCAACTAAAGAAGCTCAACGTGATGCTGCTATCATTGTAGCTAAAGAAGTTAAAGAAGTAATTACTGGAAACACTCCCAGTAACGTGTTAAACATGCCCATTGTAGATTCAGAAACTTTCAAACAATTAAAACCATACTTTGAATTAACTGCAAAATTAGGTCAAACACTCGTACAAACAACAGCTTCAAACGTTTCTGAATTAAATATCGTATACAGTGGAAATATTAAGGGCAGATCCAAAGAACCATTAACAAGAGAATTACTTAAAGAATTCTTAAATCCTATCTTAACAGAACCAGTTAACTCTGTTAATGCTAAATCCGTAGCAAAACAAAGAGGTATTAAACTAACCGAAGGTGAAACTGAAGATAGTGGTAAATATGATGCTACTATTAGAATAGATGCAAAATATGATGATGCCATTACAACAATTGAAGGTACTGTAGAAAACAACGAACCAAAAATTATTTCCATCAATGGATATGATGTTAATTTAATCCTTGAAGGATTAATGGGCATTATTACATACGTAGACTTACCAGGTACTATTGGAACTATTGGCAGCATTTTAGGTAACTACAACATCAATATTGGTGAAATGCAAGTAGGTAGAAAATCAGCTGGTGGAGAAGCAGTAATGGTTCTTAAAGTTGATCAAGAAATTTCCGAAGATGCAATTAAGGACTTAGAA
Organism: Methanosphaera sp.; assembly: GCA_017430835.1. Next base: position 6,060 of record JAFRMD010000093.1, on the reverse strand, counting down.
AACGTCAAAGACATAAAAGTTGTAAAATCAGTTAAATTATAACTTTTAATCCCATCTTTTTTTTAAAAAAAAAATATTTATAGATTATTTTTTAATCGTTCATTCTCTTTTTTTAATTTAGCAATATCATCTTCCATTTGTTTAATTTCAGCCTCTATTTCTTCGGAAGATTTTTGAGAGGATTGCTGAATTTGTTTCTCGTTAGATGATTCTGATTTAGCTTTTTCGATTTTTTGAGCACTGCCAGTATATGTAATATTTCTAACATTTTGAGGTGCTTTTTTCACATTGAGTATTATTTCATCTATATCATCATTTGGAGTTTGATCTGTACGAATATCTACCTCAAGTTCATCTCCTGGTTCATACTCTGGAGGTAAAGGTAATTCTTCATTATACATTTTACCATTCATTTCAAATTCTAAGTTTATTGTTCCCGGTGATTGTGGTTGAATTAATTCTGGTTCTACTGGTTTTTTATCTTTCATAATTTCTTCCTCCTCTTTTTCATCAGTATCTAAATCAGTATCATTTTTTTCATCAGATTCTAAATTATTCATTTCTTTAATAAAATCTTCATCAAATAATTCTTTGTCTATATCTAAATCATCCCATTGTTTGATTTCAACTTCTTCCCCCAAATCTTTAACCACGAAAGGTACTGGATTTCCATGGACATCGTAAGATTTTATTGTGGCAACTGAATATGGTCGACAGATTATCATGTGAAAATAGCCATTTTTTCCAAAGAAAGTTAAATCAGCATTTGATGGTTGAGCACTAGGTCCTGGATGACTATGTACTGAACCTACTGCATTTGTTGTCATGGGCATCATAAATACTTGCATTACCGCACTTGTATCAGAAGCTTCAAAGGGCAAAAATATTAATCCTGTTATCTTTAAAATATCTTTTTTAATATTTCCTGATAATAATGCAACATATTCCTTTGGATCTGCATTAATTGCAATTTTTACTATTTCATCTATTACTTTTTGATCTATTTGTACTTCTTTTATTGATTTGTCGTTGCCTAATAGTTTTGATAAAGTATTTTGAAAATCCATGTACTTCCCTCCATAAGTATCAATTGTATAATTATATTTATGTAGTTATTTATGTTTATTCTTTGTTTGAATAATTTCCATTTCTAAATTTACTTTTATCTTTGTTCTAGTTGATATATTTTTTTCATTAAGTTTTGGATTGTAACCCTCTTTTTCCTCCAATATTTTATGGAGGCATACTCCTCTCTTGTGCCATGTTGGAACATGAGCAATATTTATTCCATTTTCAAATAGCAATTCATTAATATCTGATTTATTTAATTTATATAGAAGATTTGCTGTTTCTTTGTTATTATGGGTTTTATTTAAAATATATTGTGCATAACTGTTTAAACAGTTTCTCCATGCTTCATCTTGTCTCCACTTAAAGTATTCTTTAGTATGAGTTGATGTTGAAATTATTCTACAATCAAATGATGGTACTTTAAGTGAAAATATGTCCACATCAAATAAGTCCCTTTTTAGTATTAAATGTTTCATAAAAGAAGCAGAAATAAATGAGGATATGACTGAATCTATTTTTTCAACTCTTCCATTGAATGGAATCACCTCAAACAATATGTTTATTTCATCGGAGAACGTGTAAACATATTTTGGATTGAATTCTTTAATTAAATCTTTTGATACTTCTATGAATATATCACGTAGTCTTTTATCGAATGGTTTTTCAAGATTTAATTTCTTTGTATATTTAGAAAAAGAACGACCATCTAATCTTAATATTAGTGGAATATCCTCCATCACTTTCAATTGAGAAAATTGTTCATATTTTTTCAAATTATCACCATTTAAGGTAATTTAAAATTAGTTTAAATGTAAATATTGTCTATTTTTTTATAGACGAAAAAAAAATTAGAAGGGTTAAACATTTAGTTATAATATTATGATCCAATTTGGATCGTTTCAGACAATTTGTTTAGAAGACTTGCAGCAGAGAAAGCTGCTAACATACTAGTTTTAGGATTATCGGGACTGCTTACATTTGAAGTTGTTGTTACTAATTCTCCAAATGTTCCTTTAATTCTTATTTCATGAGTATTATTTTTTATTTTAGGATCTGCAATAATTGTTACATCAGCATCTATTCCAGAAGCTAAACTTAATGTTGAAGAAACGTTGATATTTTTTGGATATTTAATTACAGCTTCAGATGCTTTTCCTTTAAACAGTACCTTTTCTTCATCACCTTCAAAATCTTGTCCTAATGATACTGGTGGTTTTCTGGTGACTAAAGATACTGATTCAATTTCTCCCATTCTTGCTGCCTTAACTGTGTCAATACCAGTTATTGCACCCGTTGGTAAGTATATTTTTGCACCATTATATTTAGCTGTTTTCTCAATTTTATCCCTAAATTCCTGATTTAATAATGCTCCAACACTCATGATTATTACATCAGTTCCTGTTTCAAGAATTCTTGGAATTGAATGTATTACAGCACCTTGTGATGCACATTCTAAGATTAAATCAGAATTTTCAATTAATTCATCAACTGAGTCTACTGAAACTGCATTGATTTTTTGTGCTAGTTTAGTAGAAGAATCTTTGTTTAAATCAAAGAAGAAAGCTATATCTGCATTCAGTTTATTATTTAATCTGAAATTAACTAATGCATTTGCTATTGCTCCACAGCCCATTATTCCTACTTTCATTAAAATAAAACCCCATTATCTAGATTTTACATTTGGTTGTTTAGCAATAGGTCTTTTTGGAGCATTTATTCTTTTTTGTTGATTAGCTTGGTATTGGTTTAACTTGTTTTGGTCAACTAAGATTACATCCCCAACGGCTGTTATAAGTTCGTATGGAATATCTATTATGCCTTCCGTTCTTACAGGATTTACCTCTTCTTCTTCAGGAACAAGTCTCATTGAGTTTCTTATTACATCACGTAATCCTGCATTTCTATTGTCCTCTGTTATTGCTTTTGTTTTGAAAAATGAAATCCTTCCTTTTTTTATGTTTAATACTACTTCGTTTACTTTTCCTATGAATTTACCTTCTGTGTTATAAATGTTTAAATTGTAAAATGTAGATAGATTTACCATATTATCACCAAATGTCTTTTTTCTGAATATTATGAAAGTACATATTCATTATTATAGAACTTTCAATTAACAAATTATTAAATAATAATCTTTAATCTATTTATTATTTGTTAACCATATTATATAAATTTTCTTTGAGTTAATATAATTAATTATAATATTTTTAATAAGAGATAATATTAAATGATTAAAATAAATTAATTTTGAAAATATCGAAAAATAGATATGAAAAATAAGCATATATATTAGTATATTAATTTTTATAGGGAAAAATATGTGGGATACTAGTAAAGATTATAGGTTAAGAGTAGCGGAAAAAGCTGTTGAACAATTTATTAGAGTGGTGGAAGGAGCTAATCTGAGAGGTTCTTGGAATAAGAAGCAAGTTCGCTTAATTGCAAAAAACATGAATCCAGATATTCAAACATTGTATTATTCTTATGTTACTCCCCAGGAACTTGCAAAAGCACCCCAAATGGATAATTTATTAAGAAGTGTTGATGAAATTATTGATAATTTAGGTGGAGAAGATTATTCAAAAAAATTTTTAGCAGAACTAAACAGAGAAGAAAGAGAAAAGCTTGAATTACCTCTTTCTAAAATGAAATTCTTCTTCAATACCATCCGGGGACTACCAGATAGGTTAATGTTGGGTGAAATTGATGATCCAGTAATTGGTGTTGATATTAAAGTAGGAGAACTTGTTAGTGTAAGTCAACATCCAAGAACTGAAAATCTAATGGTTTGTAATGTTAATTTAGGAAAACGAGCAATTACTGTGATTACCAATGATTTAACTGTTAAAGATAATGATAAAGTTGCCGTAGCTTTATTGCCACCTACTGCTTTTATGGGTATTAGCAGCGAAGGAATGTTCCTTGGAGCTGGCGAAGGTATATTAAAAGATGTAGAAGGAGAACTTGGCAGTCTTCCACAACATATTGATGTAGCTGCCTTTAATGAAACAAGAAATTTAGTTGATCAGTTCCTTAAAGAATAGTCTTATACATTCCCCACCATTTTATTATTTTAGCTTATTGTTTAAATTGTCTATTTCTTCTATTAAATTATTTACTTCCGTATCATTTATTTCCTGTGTGAAATCAGTTAAATAATTTTTGTAAATATTTACAGCAATTAAAACTATAATTATTATTCCTGCAATCAATAAAATTAATTCTGCCGATACTTGTCCCGATTTGTCGTTAATTATTTTATTATACACCTAAAAGTCCCCTTAGTATTAAATTTGATATGTAATAAACCGATAATGATGCTGGTACTATGATGAGTATGAACCTCAAACCTTTGCGTGAACTAGAGTAGAGTACTATTCCAATCAGTACTGATACAAGAATTGATTGAATTGTAACATAGCTTACGCTTACTATGGGTATTACTGAACTTAGCGGATTTGTTCTTCCCATTTGTTCTATAAATTCCGAATACAATCTTATCATAGCTAATGCAAAAGGTGTTGCTATTACTGATGAAATAATTAAAAACATTACGGACATCATTACATTGGATTTTCTTTCTTTCTTCAACATTATTGTATCTTTTAAATCTTCTGCAATTTCTTCGAGTATACTTGCCAGTTCTCCTCCCGATTCTTTGCTTTGAATAATTATTTCAAAGGTATGCTTTAAATTTTCAGAATTGTTTTTCTTTGCTATGTCCCTTAATGCTTCATCAAATGATTTTCCAAAACTTATTTCCAGCAATGCTCTTTTTATCTCATTGTTTAACGGACTGTTTATAGATTTTGATAATTCATTTAATGACGTTTCCAATCCCAATCCTATCTTAAGTAGGGAAGACAATTGTCTGAGGTAATCTGGTAATTCTTCTTCAATTTCATCTATTCTTTTCTCATTTTTATAATTTATGTAAACAATAAGTGATAATGGTTCTATCAGAACAATTAATAATATTAATGGACTTATCATAAACAACAAAAAAATGAATAATAGCATTACGAATGTTAAAATCATGAAAATAAGTATTATAGAAAATAATTGGCTTACTTTAATGAATATTCCCGCATCAATTAATTTCTGTTGAAGATCATTCAATGTCTTTTCAGACAACAAACTTGTTATATAATTGTCCATAAATAAAAATAATTTTTTAAACATAATATGATAATTATAATTAATTTATAATTAATATTATATATAATTATTATTATAGTTAAACATTTTAAAAAAAAATGGAGAGTAGTTATTATTTATTTGTATTAATTGTATCCGCCAAATTTTTCACCAATTAACAAAATACAGCAATGTGGACATCTGGAAGAACCGGAGGGAATTAACTTTTTACATGCACCACAACGATACTCCCTACCAGTAATTGAAGCTTGAAGTCTTAAATCCCTTTCCATTTGTCTAAGTTCTTCTTGTCTGAAATAAGATTCATATTGCTTTTTAATTTCAGAATCAACAGTGTATCTTGCAATATTTATACGGGCAGATTCACTTTTTATTTTTCCAAATGCTTTAAGGCGAACATCTTTATATTCATTATCCTTAGCAATAGAAATTAAAGCTTCTTCATCATCAATTTTATTTAATGCTATTAAACACATGGATTCATCTGAATCATTCTTAGCAACATCTATTAAAAATATTTCATCATTGATTTTTCTAATAGCTTCAAAACGTACGTAGTCATTTGGATCATTTTTAGCAATACCTATTAAAAATGCTTCGTCGTTGAGTTTTTGAACAGCTACCAATCGCATTTGCCAATCAGAATCATTCTTAGCAACATCCATCAAAAAGGAAGTATCATTAATTTTTTTAAGGGCCTCTAAACGAACATTTGAAACAGAATCCATCTTAGCAATATCCACTAAAACAGACTCATCATTAACTTTTCTAACAGCATCTTGACGAACAACACCCTCAGAATTATTCATAGCAATATCCACTAAAACAGAC
>JAFRMD010000092.1 GCA_017430835.1 Methanosphaera sp. | reverse complement strand
TACCACAAGCAGTACTTACTTCACCACCACAAGCAGAAGAAACAACCTCACTACCACAAGCAGTACTTACTTCACCACCACAAGCAGAAGAAACAATTTCTGTACCACAAGCAGTTTGAACTGTCTGATAATTATTTGCTATTTTTGAAACATTGAAATTAGTTTTTTCATTCCATGAATTTAATTTATACATTGTCTAAATTCCTCCTATTAACTATATAATAAATAGTTTTAATTTATACTATACATTTCATATATATAATAATTAAAGTAACCGAATGGTTACTTAAACAACATATACCTAGAACATCCATAACATAAAATAGAAAAGGGAGAAATAATATGGAAAATGAAGTAAACATAGAAAAATGTCCAATAGACATAGCCCTAACCATAATTAACAAGAAATGGGTAATCTTAATAATTAGAGACATGTTCTTTGGAAAAAAACATTTCAACGAATTCAAAGAAAACAAACCACAACTATCCAATAAAGTATTATCAAACTGCCTAAAAGATATGGAAAATAATGGTTTAATAAAAAGAAATGAAGATGAAAATTCAAACATAACATACGAACTAACAGAAAAAGGCTTAGCATTAAACAAAGTACTATATGAACTAGTACGATTTACATTATACACTGACTTAAACAATACATACTACAATCGAGAAAATCAACAGAAAGTCGAAGATCTATTCAAAAAAGTACTTAAAATAAAATAAAACAAACAAATTCCAATTATTATTTCATATATATCACCCCCAACAAAACAGCTTAAGAAAAAAGATTAAACGAGATGAATATACTAAAATGATTACTAAAAAAGATTGTTTAGAACAAATACGCGAAGTTATTGATGGAGTACTCAGCACAGTTGATGAAAATGGCAATAGTCAAAGCAGAATCATTGATATCATGCATATTGACGAAGACACCATTTACTTTTTAACTGCACGAGGAAAAAATGTTTATAAAGAACTAATTAATCACCCACAGATAAGCTACGTGAATTTAAAAGATAATAAATCTGTAAGAATTAATGGTATAGCAAAAAAATTAGACGACCAAAAAAAGTGGATTGACTTGATGTTTGAAGAAAATCCTTTTATGAACAATGTATATCCAGGAGAGAGCAGATACATTCTTGAACCATTCAAAGTAGTTAGTGGAGAAATAGAATATTTTGATTTAACTCAAAAACCCATATTTAGACAAAATTTTAAAATCAACAATGGGACGATAAGTGAAAAAGGATATGTGATTACAGAAAAATGTATCGAATGTGGATTATGTGCAAAAATATGTCCTCAGAAAATAATAAACGAAGGAAAACCCTACACCATATCTAAAGAAAATTGTTTACATTGCGGACTATGTTATGAAAACTGTCCTGCAAAAGCAATAAAAATCTTAAACAAATAAAAATAGAAACAATACAATATGGAAACAACGTAACAATAACAGGAACATTCACTGATGCTGATGGAAACCCAAGAACAAACTACAAACTAAACATAAACATCAACGGTAAGACAGGAAGTGCAATTACAGATAAAAATGGTACATACACCTTCACAAGAAAGTAATAACCGATTACACAAGTGATGCTAAAGAACTACTGGCTAATAAATTCAAAACACCAAACTGACAAGCACAATACAAGAAGAGAATACCAATAATCGAACCACAATTCGCATACAACAAATACACACTAAAAATACAGACAATACCACCATACTAGGACTAAACAACGTAAAAATGCAACAAACAATCATGACCACAGCACAAAACATAGCAAAAATACACAACATAGAACAAACAAACAACAAAAAGACAATAAATCCAAATTAAAAAAAATAAAACATAAAAATAAAAATGAATTAAATAGCCCCTAACAATTATCCTAAAACACATTAATTGTCATACTCAAAATTCATAAAAAAAATAATGAAAAAATAAGATATAAACCCAGAATTTAATCCAATAAATACGGAGCATTATCCATTTCCGGAGCACGTCTTAAATTACCTCTGCCCTCTTCAACATATACTTTACCATTTTTTCGATATATTGCTTCACCAACACTTTTATATCCATAATTTTCTGGATTATCCATATAATAACTACTACTACCACCACTACTACTACTTTTTTTCTGAGCAGTACTTGATTTTTTAGATGAAGTAACAGTTGTCTGTTTATTTTCAGTAGTATTATTCTTTGGTTCTGTTAATAATAATCCAGTTCCGGACATATTAAACTTACTAGAATCAACAGCTAATTGAGGTTTATTCATAGTATTCAAGATATGTTCTATCGTGTTAAGATTTTTACTTGTAATCAGTATCATACATGAATTATTGACATCAGGTTCATAATACGTATATGTTCCACTCTTATTATATACTGTAAAATTATTATAAGTACTATTTGAACCCATATTTTCACCTAACTGAATACCCATTTCAATTGAGGCATTAAGAGTACCATTAACATCATTCAAATCTTTACATGACCAAGTTTTAATATTTAAATCATTTTCCGTGTCCAAATAGGTGTTATAATTTATTGTATTGTTTTTAACTTCTGCATTACTCTGAGGTACTTCAAAGGTATATCCACTCATTTCTATACTCTTATAATGAGGCATAAAAGCAAAAAAACCACATATTATCACTGCTAAAATAAGTATTCCAATTATGCCTATTGAAAATTTTTTATCCATAATAATTCTCCCACTATTTTATAAAATACTATATAATTATATTAAAATTAGTATTTAAAAAGATTACCTACTAGTAAAAAAAAATCAACTTAATCTAATACGAATAACAAACTCATAAACATAACATCCAATAAAAAAAGGGAGGAATAAAATAATGAAAAACAAACAAACCATAAAAAAACTATTCCTACTACTAATACTAACAATACTACTAATAGGAATAGCAAGTGCAACAGACACAAACAACAAAACAAATACCAATAAAAATACAATAGAAAAAAGTATACAAGACACACAACCAAAGATAGAAACAAATGAAATAAACAAACACAACACCACAACAAACACAAAAACCAGCACAAAGAAAACACCTACAAAAATCACAATCAATAAAATAAAAACAGCAATATTGACAAAACCTGAACTAACAATAAAAGTCCCTAAACAAAGAATAATATAAAATACCAAGACTAAAAAAAAATGTTTATGGCTACATAATAGCCGATAAAAGAGTAAACTTCAAAAAAAAATGAAGCAGACAACATAAGACAATACAAATATAATTATAACCAGAATTTTTCCCCTTCTCCCTAAACTTTATTAACTAACATTGACTCCAATAGAGTATCCCCACTTTTTTTGCCCTTATAATTATTATAGTCAATAAATGAACAAAAAGAAAGGATTTCCATGTTTAATACAATAAATATTTTTTTCTAACAGAGTGGGAACAAAGACAATAAATTACTACTAATAACACTTTATAATT
>JAFRMD010000091.1 GCA_017430835.1 Methanosphaera sp. | reverse complement strand
GGCACTGTCTAATATTTTATGGGTTACAATTTATTAAAACAAGTTTATTCTAATTTTATATCATTTTATAAGTAATTTAAACACTATAAATTAATTATACAAAAAATAGATTATTGTCATGATTTTAATTGCAATTTAAACGAATATTTGGACAATATATTATAAATATTTTTTGGCATTATTAAAATTAATGAATCCCTTTTAAATTTGCTTAATCCTACTTTACATTATGTATTAAGTCAACAACTTCATAAATATGAAATGTATTCAAATTCAGTAAGTTAAACGATAAAAATAGTGATTTAAAAAGATTTAAATAGATTGTAGGGACATATATTTGTTTATGACACTCAAAATAGTCCCTACAGATATTATGTCTGCTGAATTAGTATTTAAAGATTATGTTACTTTTAAAGAAAACAAGGTTTATTTGACTGAAGATGTTCCAGAGCATATTGCTGAATTTTTCAAAGAAATAATGCCTGATTTTGTTTTAATCATATATGAAATGTTCAATCCCATTTGTCCGTATTGTGGAGCCAAATTACATCGACATGAGATAAAAGACTGGGAAATGAATAAAAAAACACCAGTATTCAAACAAAGATATAAATGTACTAACAAATCATGCTCTAAAACAGTAACAACAGACTTACCAGATATCGTTGATAAACATTGCAATTATACGAAAGATATAAAGAAAATAGGCAACGAATTAGAAGATTTAGAGCATATCTCTTATGAAAAGAAATCAGAATTAATTGAAAAAAGATATGGAGTTAAAATTCCAAGACAAACAGTACAATACCACGAATCAATAGAATCAGAACAATATTTATCTAAAAAAGAAGAAAAAAATAACACAAATGCTCAAAGAAAGAAATATAGAATTTTCAGGAATTATGGGATATGATGAATCATTTTTCTCCATTAATGGAGAAAAATATGTTCGTACAACCAGTATTGACAGTCAAAATCACATGATTTTAAATGATCAAATCATGAAAGCAGAAGATTTCGATAAATATTTCATAGAAATCTTTATGACATACTCTCTAAAAGATTTAACAGCATATTCCAACCCAGATATTCCAAATCCAAAACATCCACTACTTTTACGTGATTTAAAAAAAGATACAATGATTACAGATGGATACGCAGCATATGTGTCAATAATTGAAAAATTACAAATGACTCATCAAAAATGCGTATTTCATAAAATAATGAATCAAAGAACACCTGTGTGGAAAACAACAAAGAAACTGGAACGCCAACTAAAAAGCAAAGAAAATAAACTAGAAAAAACACTAGAAAAAATACAACAACTCGAAAATCAATCAAAAGGACAAAAACCGGGGAGAATACCGCTCAAAGACAAAAAAAGACGAAAAAACAAAGACAAATTAGAAAAGAAAAAACAAGAAAAAAGACAACTAAAAAAAGATATTAACAAAATAAATAAACAACTAGCCGAATTTGAATATTACAACACTAAAATATCCGAAATATTCAATTATGATACTGTAAAAGATGCAGAAAGAGAATTCAACAGATTATACAATCAATTAGACTTTTTACCAGAAGAAGTAGCAAAATTTGTGAAAAATCTCAAAAAAGACTTTGATAAAACAATAAACCACATCAAAAGAAAAGACATTCCCAAAACCAACAACTTACTCGAAGGATTTTTTAAAATAACATTTCCAAAGAAATACAAACGAATATTCCGAACAGAAAAAGGCGTTAAAAATTACTTACGGCACATGCGAATACGATGGTATGAACGCAATGTCCTGCACGAAAAAATCACAATCTAAAACAACAACCCATAAAATATTAGACAGTGCCAAAATATGAGAAAACTAGATAAATAAACCTCAAATCAAAGAGTAAAAACTTGTAGGAAAATGCCAAAAATGGCACTTGTATTTAAATCTTTATATTTAAATTTCAATGAAAAAAATTTAAATTAATTAAAATAACTTAATT
>JAFRMD010000090.1 GCA_017430835.1 Methanosphaera sp. | reverse complement strand
CATTATTTATTATTTAGATTTTAAAATCAATATTTTTGGAGACTTTGTTTTAGTTTTAAGAAAATAATATGAATTTGTTTTTATACATTAATTATGTAAAATAGTATTTTTATTAGCTATTGTTATTCGTAATAGAATTTAATCTAAAGGGTTATTTTTTATTTTAATTATTATTCTATCATTCCTCTGTTCTATTATAAATTACATTATATAAATGTCTTTTTCAAAATACCATGTTTTTTCACTAAAAATTATATACAATTTTAGTAAAATTCACTAGAAAATAGATGCTATGTTAATTTGATAATGTGAAATATTTTTTTAGAAGATTATCATCAAATTCTTTATTACTTCTATTTTTTTTAGCTGTCGTGGATTTTAGAGCAAACATTTAAATAATAATTTTTAAATACTTTAATAATATATGATATTGTTCTCAGGGCGAGGTGCAATTCCTCACCGGTGGTTAAAAAATATTAATAGTCCACGCACATTAATAAAAAGTTAATGTTGATTTGGTGAAATTCCAAAACCGACGGTAACAGTCCGGATGAAAGAGAGAATAAAATATAAAATTATTTATTTTTTGCCCTGGTTCATGTATATTAAACTAATGGGAGTATATATTATGAATCATGAAGAAATGTTAACTGGTAACTATAAAGAACGTGTAGAAACTGCTGTAGAAGCTCTAAAAAATAGGAAAGGAGTTATTGTTACAGATGATGAATCACGTGAAAACGAAGGAGACATGTTTTTTTCTGCAGAATATGTTACAGAAGAACAAATGGCATTACTTATAAGAGAAGGCAGTGGAATAGTATGTCTTTGCATGACAGAGGATAAAGCTGATGAACTTGAATTACCGTTAATGGTTGAAGACAATACCAGTACATATGGTACAGGTTTCACCATTACTATTGAAGCAGCTGAAGGTGTTACAACAGGAGTATCTGCTCATGACAGAGTTAAAACAGTTCAGGCAGCTTCTGCTGATGGTGCAAAGCCTGAAGATTTACATCATCCAGGTCACGTTTTTCCACTTAGAGCAAAAAACGGTGGCGTTCTTGAAAGGGATGGACACACAGAAGCCAATATTGAACTGATGAAATTAGCAGGACTTAAACCAATGGGTGTGTTATGTGAGATAACCAATCCTGATGGTACGATGGCTAGAATGCCCGAAATTATTGAATTTTCTAAAGTTCACGATATGCCAGTAGTTACTATTAACGATATTATTCAGTACTTATCTGAATAATCAAATTTTTTTTATTGATTAAATACTTTTTTTCCTAAATGCTTATATGATACATTTTAGATATCTATCTATTATCTGTTTTGACATTATTTAATATCTGGGAGGTGTCATTATGGAATTACGATTTAATTATATATTATCTATTATTGCATGTTTATTGGGATTTTATGCAGGGGATTTGGCCTATAGATTTTTAATATTTTCTTCAGATTTGGCAGTATATGCAATATTAACAATAGTATTTAGTTTATTGGGATTAATTGGTATTTATTTCTTTGAAAAAGATTATAAGAAAACAATAGCCATATATGTTATAGCAGGGATATTGATTATTTTCATGTTAAGTATTGATGCTGCATTGTTTAGTTGTATCTTGTATATAGTTGCTGCCTTGGTAGCATATTATGAAGCAAAAAAGAATCCTCAACTAACTGATTCTATAAACAATAATCAGGAAGTTCATTACTTCGGAGAACAACAAGATTTTAATCAACAATCCAATTTCACACAAGTAGAAAACAATGGGTTTAACAAGAAACTATTAATTATATCATTAGCAGTGATAATCGTTATTTTACTTTTAGCTATAGGGTTGGTCAGTACAGATAACGGAAGTAATCTAAATGTTTCCAACGTAAACATAGTCAGTCAGGGATATTCAATGTATACGGTTTCATGTGATCTTGTTCCAAACAAGGATTACAGTTATCTTGAAATGGTTGTTGTATTCTATGATTCAACTGATTCTGTTGTAGGAAAAAGTTCACTCGTATGGAATGTTAATAATCCAGTAAAAGGACAACTTATCAAAGTATCTGGTACAGCTCTAACTAGTAGTGCTAATGCGAAACCTACAAGAGCAGAATTATTGTTCTTTGATAAAGCTTTTAGTTCAAATCCTCAAGATGCACTATATTCAGTAAACATTACAATGCAATAAGCTTCATTTAAATTTTTTTCAAATGAATTTATAATCAAATAAAATTATTAAATAGGAGGTACTGTATGACTAATGAATGTTTAATCTGTAACTCCAGATTAGAATACTTAGCATCTGATGAATTGATGGAATGTATATTTTGTCATAAACAGGAATATAATAAAGTTAGATGTGAAAATAATCATTATATCTGTGACGAATGTCATATGCAGGGAATTGATTCAATAATGGATATTTGTTTAAAAGAAAAATCCCGTAATCCAATTGATGTATTAAACAGATTAATGAATGAATCATTTTGTCATATGCATGGTCCTGAGCATCATATTCTCGTTGGAGCATCACTTTTAACAGCTTACAATAATTGTGTAAAAGAAATTGATTTGGAAAAATCATTGATTGAAATGATAAATAGGGGAAAAAAGGTTCCTGGAGGAACATGTGGTTATTGGGGTGCATGTGGTGCAGGAATAAGTTCAGGAATATTTATTTCAATCATTTCCGATTCAACTCCATTATCCCATAAACCATTCAAATTAGCTAACTTAATGACCTCAAAAGTTTTATCAAGGATATCTGAATATGGAGGACCTAGATGTTGTAAAAGAGATTCTTATTTATCCATATTGGAGGCTATTGATTTTGTAGAAGAACATTTTAATGTAAATATGGAAAAGAACATGGTATTCTGTGATTATTCGGAAAAAAATAATCAGTGTATAGAAAATAAATGTCCATTTCATAAGGAATATTGATTTAGAAAATCATTATAGATTTGTCTAACAAATATAATAATTAACGATTAAACAATAATATTTTTTGGGAGGGTGGATTATGGCTGAACAAAAGAATATGGTAGTAGCATTACTATTATCTTTTATAATTTGTGGTATTGGAAATGTTTATATTGGTTTAACAAAGCGGGGATTGTTTGAATTAGCTATTTGCATAATATTTAACATTTTAGCAATGACATCTTCAGTATATTTCTATGTTGTTTCAATGATATGGTTAATATTTGCAATATATGACACATACCTGTGTACCAGTGCAGTTAATAAAAATGAAGAAATTCCTAAATTATTAGGCAAATTAGATATTCAGTAGAAAGTATTGATAAAAGTTCTTCTTAACCCTTTATTTTTTGTTCTATTTTTTTAATTTTTAATAAGTTTAATATATTTTACTTGAATATTCATTTTATTTTTTTAAAAAAATTTAATATTGAACGAGTAAATATATATTAATGGAAATTACGTATTTCTATTATAATTATTTGGAGGGCATGATATGGCTGGTCAAAAAAGTATGGCAATTGCATTGATATTATCAGTTATCTTAACTGGTATTGGTAATGTTTATAATGGATTAACTACTAGAGGAATAGTAGAATTTGTTATTGGAATTGTATTTAACTTATTAGGTATGTATGTATCAGGCATATTTACTATTATATCATTGGTTTGGTGGATTTATGCAGTATACGACACTTACACATGTACAAATGCTATTAACAACAACCAAGCAATTCCTAAATTCTTAACAAAATTCGATTTAGAATAAATAAATTCAAAATTATTCTTTTTTTAAATTATTTTTTCTCTTTTTGCAAGTTTTATAATAAATTATTTATTTAATAAAAAGTAAAACTAGTATATACTATAATTATAGGTGATATGTTGTTTTATGAATGTTTATTAGTTGGATTAGGTGGTTTTGTAGGCTCAATTTTAAGGTATTTGATGGGTTTTATATCAATAAATGAATCAACATCGTTTCCAGTTAATACATTTTTAATTAACATAATGGGTGCATTACTAATTTCATTAATAGCATTTTACATAACAAATTATAATGTGCATAATATTAATCCATCCACATTAAAAAGTTTAATCTTATTTTTAAAGGTAGGTGTATGTGGAGGTTTCACAACATTTTCGACTTTTGCTTTAGAAACGGGTGACTTAATAAGAAGTGGAAATGTTACAATAGCATTTACATATGTATTATTAAGTGTTCTAGTAGGAGTATCAGTCATATTCCTACCAGATTTAATCTATCATTATCATGTTAATTAATTAGTTCAACAAAAAAAGTGGGGTGTTGATGGTTTGTTAGAAGAATATTATAATTTGGCTTGCAATGATTTCCTTCAAGTGATTAAATACATTTGGTTTATATTTTTATTATTTTTAACATTTTTATTGATATACTCCGTTGATATTAAAACAAAATATGCTTTTGATGTATCATTTTTACGTCCTTATGTTTTTGTAATTACAGGGATTTCTTTAATTTATATTATATTGGAATCTATTATTGTAGCATATGTTGATAAAAATAATTCAGATACTTCAAACAAGTTTAAAAACAACAGATTAATAGTAATGGGATTTTTTATAATGTTTTATTTTTTATTCTTTTAGAAAAAATTACTATTTTTTGCTTTTTAATTCAACATTTATTCATATCATAATAACCAATATAATAATAACTACTAATTTTTAGATGAATGATTCTATGATTGACTGGGATTTAACGACAATAAAAAAGATTGACGAACATTATCAAAATGTATTAAATCCCAGTATAGATTTCATATATTTCACGAGACATTTTGAAGAAATATACAGGTTATCCTTGGATGAAGAAGAACTAATACCGGATATATTAAATGATATTACTTATTATACATTCAATGGAGTAAATGCCAAGTACAAGTTACTATTTTTATCAGATAATGACATGGAATTATCTGACAGAATGCTTGCAAAAAGAATGAAACAAAGAGCTAATAGACAATATGCACGTAATAATGGAATTGATGAATATCACAAGTTTATTGTTGAAGAAGTAGAAGATTTCATTGAAAAGTACCCCTTCTGGAAGGAACTATTACGGAAATGATTTGTAAAAGCAGTTGAATGTAACAAAAATAATAATTAATTGATGTAATTGATCTCTTTTACTGCTATTTAAGAAAAATAGTTATGAAAAGTGAATAATGAAGAAAAAGTTAATTATTTGTTGTCTATTTTTTCCTGAACTTCATTAAGTTTTTTAATAAACAAGCTTTTATTTTTATACTTGTTTTTAAGAACCTTAATTAATGATTCAACCTGATTAACACTATCAGTGTAGGTTAACATTGTATTTAAGTAATTTATAATAACGTTATAAGCACCCTTATGTTTGGCCGTTTTGGAACTTTCTAAAATCAGGTTTTGGTAAAAGTCCAAAATTTCCTTGCTATGACTTTCTTCATAGTATTTCCTGTATTTTTCTATACTTTCTACATTACAATTTTTGGTTACGTTAATGAATAGGTCTTCATACCTTTTCTCGTTAATATACAGGATATTTAGAAATTCATATTCATAGGATTCATTATAAAAGTTTATCAAATTATTTGTTTCCCTGTTCCATTCATTTGCAGTACATAATTCCTTCAGTTCATTAATGTACATCATGTCTTTAATGTTAAATTCATAGATAATTTCTTTTAATTCCTTTTTAACATTATTTTTATCATTAATTATTTTATATAAGTTGAATAACAGTAATGTGTCATCTAATGAATCGGTGTTACCATGAATGCTTTTATTTTCTTCGAGAAGTTCAATTGCTACATTATAGTCATTTTGATTAATTTTTTGACTAATCATTAGTTTCATTACGTTTTTATATTTTTTGTTTTCTTTTAGGAAGTTTTCTTTTTGATGGCTATCATAGTTTAGTCTTTGCATTATCTTAAATTTATAGATGATTAAATCTTCATTTTCATAATTTTCAACTAGATAATCTATCACTTTCTCTAACTCTTTATTATATTTTAAAGTATTAAATTTCTTTAAACATATATCTATTAGGTAATTTGAAGTTTCAGGATTGTAATCGTAATTGATTTTAGTAATGAGATAATTAAACACTTCATCATTTTCCATTTTATCTTGATGATCAATTACCTGTTCAATATAATAATTACAGGTTCTGAGTATTTCATCAGTGTCAATGTATTGTTTTACATTTTTTTTCTGACCTATGTTGTCATATATGATGTATAATAATTGTAAAACATAATCATATTCTCTGTTTTTATATAGTAAACTGATTTTATTGTTGATGAAGTTAAGTAAGTATTTATGAAAAGGGGATTCCTCATAGAAACCATTTTCATTATATAGTTCAACTATGTCAATATTAAAAATGTTTTCAAGCATATTTTCGTAGTTATCAAAGTCTTCTGGTGAAAATTCTGTCTGAAATTCATTGATAAATTTTTCAACAAAGTCTTCATTATCCTTTAATGAATCGTAGATGAACTTTTTTAATGTAGTTTCATCAATCTTTTTAAGTATGTCTTCAAAGATTAGGATTTTATTATAGTTTTCATCACTGATATCATATTCTTTGTTTTTTAATATTTCATCTCTTTTGTATAGTGTGGCAACCATATGTTTACAGTTAAAATCGGCATAACAGTATGGACATGTGCAGTATAATGAATCTATTTTTTCATCCTTGAATGTAATTTTTACTTCATAAATATTTTGTTTTGATCCTTCAACTTTAGCAGTTACGTAATCATCGGTTAAAATAATATCAAATACTTTATCTTTGATATAGTAGTCATAACCCCTATTTAGTCTATCTTCATCAAAATATTCATCCCATAACATTATAATCCCAGCAATTTCTGATTGTATATATAATTATTTACAGGTGATATTATTTTAAAGTATTTTTAATTAGATTATTTTAATTACTATTAATCCTTTTTCATTTCTATATTTATCGTTTCTATTTGCTATTAGGGTGAATTTTATTTTGTTTTTATTGCTTACATTGTTAAATAACTTTTTTGGTATTGTAAATGTTATGCTGGTTTTGTTGGTATTTTTTGCTTTGCTTCTGGCTGTTAACTTACTTTTTACACAAGTAACAGGGGGTTTTGGTTTTTTTGAAGTTAATATTGCTTCAAAACTCTCATCTTGTTCTTTTATGATAAATATTTCATTATTTTCTACTTTAAGGAACTTGTATAGTTCATAGGGTAATGTTGTGAAGTAACTGCAGTATACTTTCTCTACACCATTTTTTGAAATGCTTTTTTTCGTGTCAATGCTAATATTAAGTATCCAGTTAGTGTAAACTATATTATCCTTTTTATCATAGGTTAGTTGTATCATAAAATCACCCATGATAATTTAGTCTTGTTAATGTTTAATGTGAAACTGGTTGATTTTTTGTTAAATAAGCATTCAGGAACTCTTATAATTTTAGTAAAGAAATACATATTATAACCTTAGAATTTGAATATAAGAGTAAATAATAATAAAATAAGAAATATCGCTATGTTTATAAATTGTAAAGTATAAACATTTTAACGTACATTATAAATGTACATCCTTATATTATAAGAGATATGTCTCTATTAATATTATCTTGTATACGCCAATACACTTTCTTTGATAATATTTTTGGGATATATTTCTTATCCTTACATCATTTACTATTTTTCTAAATTATATTATTTGTTGTAATAACTCAATGTATATAACTTTATTTTTTATGTGTTATAAATATTTGATTTTTCTCTAAAGATAAATTAAGGAAATTCTTTATTTTTAAATACTACAATTTTTATACCTCTAATTAAAGAAAAGAATAGGAGGAAATAATCATGAACAAAAAGTTGTTTGTATCTTTATTGGTGCTTTTTGCAATAGCTGTGTCAACATCTGCTGTTAGTGCAGGATTATTTGATTCAGTAACTGATAGCAATGATTTAGAAGTATCTAATATTACAATTGTTGATAATGGATATTCAACTTATGAAATTAATTGTAATGTTACACCTAAGAAAGATTATGATTACTTAGAAATGAATGCTATCTTCTATGATAAGGATAATGCAGTAATTGATAAAACACCTATAGCATGGAATACTAACAATCCAGCTAAAGATCAACTAATTAAAGTAACTGGAAATGCTTATCTTCAAAATCAAAAGGATAAACCTGTTCGTGCTGAAGTATTCTTTACTGACAGTGCATTTACTGGTAACATAGATGATGCAATATATGTTCAAAACGTAACAATGTAATTATTTTTTTTTCAATTTTTAAAATGTTTGAAATTTGACAATTAATTATTTCTAAAATTGAAAATTAGGTTAAAAGATATAATGATATGGTGATAGGTGATTTAGATTATTTTTTGTACGAAATGTAATTCAGAAAATCCAGATGATGCAAATCATTGTTCAATTTGTGGAAATCCTTTAAAAGCTAATGTGAATATGGTCAATAATCAAAATGATTCATTTGATAATAAACCAGTCATTAATTCATCCGAAAATATGCCGAATTTAAATCAGGATTCATATAATAGATGGGATAATAATCAGATGCAAACACAAAATTATCAGACAAATCAACAATATTCCAATCAAAACCAGTATAATCAGGGTTATAACCAACAAACAAATCGTCCACCCCATAATCAGAAAAGTAAGATAGTTGGGTTAATACTTAATATGTTGATTGTTGGTTGGGGATATGCTTATGTTGGTAAATGGGGAGAAGGAATCGTATTATTGGTTGTTTATTTAATAATGTTCATGTTAGGATTCCTGTTGTTATTCCCTTTTGTAATCGCATTAGTTATATGGATTTATTCCTTGTTTAAAACAAATGAAATGATTGATAAGTATAATGCTGGACTTCCATATTAAACTGTAAAATTTTATTAAACTGTATGACTTCAAAATAATATTAGAAATTTATTTTTTTGTTAGATTACTTATTGAATTCATATTCAATAGGTAATACTATTTATTTTTGTTTATTAAAAGCTATTTTTTTAAAAAAAGATTAAGAAGAAGATTAGTTTTCATTCATTATTGGAGCTAATTCTGGTTTTACTTTATGTAAGGCATTCATTACAAATACTGTAACTATACCTTCAAGTATGCCGACTATTGCTTCTACTGGGGTAATGACTGTAAGTCCGTAAGAAAGTGGGAATGTTCCTGCTATTGCATACTCAATTCCTACTATAACTCCTAGTAATGTTATGGTTAAGAATCCTGATAAGAATAATGCAATTGTTTTATTAAATTTTTTGGTATAGTTAAATACCGTATAGGCAATTAATGGGGCAATTATTGCTAGATTTAATAAGTTCACTCCTAATGTACTGACTCCACCTTCACCAAGAATTAGTGCTTGGAGTATCGTTACAAAGGTATAAATGATCATTGACATTTCTAAGTCATATAATGCAAGTACTGTGATTAATGATATATGAACACATGCTGCTACTGGTAATGGCAGTTCAATCCATTGTACTATGAAAACTGCTACGGTAAATAATGCTATTTGTACAACATTTTTCTCATTGTGGTGTTGTCTATATTTATAGAAAACTATTGCTATTAGGATTATTGCTATGATTGCATAGATGAGTAATTGGTAATTTGGATTTATTATTGCTGATGCTTCATGTGCATGTTCAACTGCTCCTTCTACATGTTCATGTGCGTGACCAGCTATTTCTCCAAAAGGATTATCTCCAATTAATCCGTCAGGTATGTGCATGATTTCACCTCCCAAATAATATTTTTTTCCTATTAATAATTATTATTTTACTAATATAAATACTTACAGGTACTTATAGGGGTATATGTAAATTATTATTATTTATTTTAAAGAAATACTGATTTTTAATGAGTTAATGAACATATGAGCATATTCTCATGTGTTGTGATTTTTAATTTTTTATTACCTGAAAAATTTTTAAAAAGGAATAATTATAGAAAATTTCTTGATATTGCACTTTTTAAAGGGTATTAATTTTGTTTTTATGATTGGTAGATGTATATGTGTTGTAATAAAAATAGCCTATTGTCTTTTAACTTTGTTTATTATTAAATTAGATGTAAAAAATATGCAATAGGTAAGTACTAATTATCATTTAATTAATGAATAATTAAAAATAATAGGATGATTAATATCTCTTCTAAATAGAAATTTAATAAAACAAATTTCATCTTCAAATAGAATTAATATATTGGATGAATTTATTTGAAAATTATAATCATTAAAAAATAGTTAAAATCATATTCATTATAAAAAAATTAAAAAAAGAAATTAAGGGGGAATTTTATAGTTTTATGCGTTTTATAAAGTTTTAACCTTTTTTGTAGTGGCTGATGAAGCATAATATGATTGTCTTTCACCATTAACAAGAGTAAGTGTTTTAATTTTCTTACTATTGATTTTGATACCTGATAAGTTTATAATACCATTTTTAACACGGAATTTAACGGTCTTATTTTTAACTTTATAGGTATGTCCATCAATTTTAATAGTTACCTTGTTCTTTCCAACAACAAATTTCTTGTACTCATCAAGAATACTAGCCTTGACGGATAATTTACCCTTCTTAATAGTAGCAGATTTGATAACTATACTAGTTGCACTACGTTTGACAGTATAAGTATCCTTATTAATGCTACATGAATAGAAGTCTGGATTGGAGTATACTACAGATACAGTATAATTTCTTACCTTTCCAGCTTTTATTCCACTAGTTCCTAAAGGTACACGATAAATGTATTTAACAGTATTGTTAACTACTTTGACTTTAAGGATTTTCTTATTGGAATTCTTTAAAGTTTTTCCATTTATCTTAAACATTACATAAGCGTCTTTGTTAACTAAAGATTTTTTAGATTTAGGTGTTATATCGGTGAGATTAATACTAAATTTAAGATTTTTATCTTGTTTAGTGATTTTTGGTGTAACTGAAAATGTTATTTTTGCTTTCCGTTTATTTATTTTAGCTTTTGCAACATTAGCTTTTGCTGAGTTAAAAGTATTTGTTCCACTGTAAGATGCGGTAATATTTTTACCAGCACGTAAATAAAGGTCGGCTGTAAGTTTTACAGTTACAACACCATTTTTAACACTTATTTTGTATGGTTCTGTATCATTGGTGTCAAATTTAAGATCTGTTCTTAATGATCTACCATTAAGTTTAAATACAATGTTTCCACCATTAACTTTATTTCCATACTTATCAACTACACTAGCTTTTAAAGTAATTGTTTCTCCAACAGTGCCTCTAACTGATTTTACAGTTACTTTAACATCTATCTTTTTAACATTTACTTTAACTGTTGTACTTGATGATTTATATTCATCTTTAGCTTTTACTGAAACTTTTAAACTATTGCTACCAGATGGAAGCTGTGTTTCTACACGAGCTATACCATTTTTGTCAGTTCTAACATTGATTGTTGTACCATTTGGTAACTTGACTGAAACTGTTTCATTTGGTATACCTTTACCAGTAGCTGGATCACTAACGTTTACAACAACGGTTGTATTTGTCACAGTATCATTTTCAATTGTAACGTTTACTTTGATATCTTTTGCTTCAATTTCACTTTTAAGTTTAGTTGAACTTGAAGTGTATTTTTCATTACCTTCAAATTTGATATCGAAAGTATAATTTCCAACTTCCATGACATTAGTTTTAATTGTAGCTACACCTTTTGAGTTCACATTAACTTTTCCAACTACACTACCATTAACTAATACGTTAACTACTCCACTGGTTACTGATTTACCGTTTAGTTTATCAGTTACAGTTGCTTTAATTACAACATTGCCAACAGTATTGTTTTGCATAATTGCATTAATACTGCTTGGACGTTTTTCTATTTTTACATCAAGATTAGGAATTACATTCACATTACTAATAGTTGCATTACTGCTTGTGTAATTAATGTTACCTTCAAACCTAGTTATGAAGTTGTAATTTCCTTCATTTGCAATGTTTGTAGTTATTACAGCAACACCATTATTGTCTAATGATCCTGTTCCAACAACTGAATTGTTAACCAATACTACAACGTTTCCATTTGTTACTACTTTGTTTGTAGTAGCATCTGTTACTTTTGAGCGTATTGTCACGTTACCTGCAGTGTTATTAATTACAGTAGCACTTGTTTTACTTGGAAGTTTTGCAACGTCGATTACGAAGCTTTGACTACTTTCCTTGTAAGTACTGTTTCCAGGATATACAACTGTTAATGTTTGTTCTCCTGCAGGAACTGTAACTTTCACTGTTGCTGTACCGTCACTACCAGTAGTGCCTTTTCCAACAACATTTCCATCAGCATCGATAATGTTAAATGGAGCACCAACTAATGCAGTTCCAGTACTACTATCAGTAAGGTTAACTTTTACACTGGTATTTCCAAACGTAGTATTTTCTGGAATAGCAGTAATAGTAACTTTTCTAGTATCAATTGTAAATGATTCTAAAGCTGTACTATTAGTACTGTTGATATAGTTAACGCTTCCTTCATAGTTAGCTATTAAGCTGATAGAATCATTTGTTGTTATTGATCTGATTACAATATCAACATTGTTTTTACCATTTAATTCGCTACGTTCTAATAGTTTACCGTTAGCATTTTTAATATTGACAAATCCGGTAGTTACAGGTCTTCCTTCAACATCGTATACAATTACACGTACCGTTACGTTACCTGCAGTATTGTTGATAAGGTAAGCTTCTGTGTAAGTGTTAATTTTATTAACTACAAATGTTGCTTCGGCACTTGTGTATTCATAATCATCATTATAGAATGATACGTTTACAGTGTAACTGCCAGCTGATAAAGTATTGTTGGAATACATGAATTTACCGGTATTAGTGTTAGTAGTTACGTTTAATGAGTAAACAATACCATTTTTATCTTTAACTGTAATGTTAACATTGGCATTACCTATATTGTTACCATTTATGTCAGTTAAATTACCAATGATATCATAGACTTTATTAATTGTAACAGCATTTGGTTCTACTTGAACTTTTATGACAGCATTTGCTTTGTCTGCACTAATTACATTAAATTCATCATCTGAAGCTGCAACTTTACCAGTACTGTTTACATAAACATTTGTTCCAGGATAAACTATTTTAACATTTACAGGGCTTGTTGAATCAATATTCAATCCTAAATCTTTAAGACTAATAATGTTTTCAACTTCTGTGAATGTGTATTCTTTTGTTTTATCACCGACAGTAATGTTTAATGTACCGCTGGTAATTGGAGTTCCATCTACTTCTGTAACATTTACAGCTATAGTCACATTTCCCATAGTATTGTTGACAATTCTTACAAGTGTATTAGTAAAGACTTTATCAGCACGTAAGGTTGTACTGTTTACGGTTGTGTTTATGACACCGTTACTATTGAATTTTACAGTTACAGTATAGTTTCCTTCTATTGAGGAAGTATAGTTAACTGAGTAGTAACCGTTCTCACCTGTAATGACACTATCATTATAGTAAGTGTTGTTTACAGTTATGATTAGGTTAGCACCAACAATAGCAGTACCATTTGCATCAACGAAGTTACCACTAATATTGAATACTGTTCCAACTCTTGAAACAACAGGATTTACAACTACACTTAATGTTGCATTATGTTTATTAAGATCAATGTTCGTAAGTTCATTTATTTCATCAGGGTATGTTTTATTGTCAAGTCCAGTACTTGGTTTGTATGTACCGTTTCCTAGATATTCAACTTTAATACCAACATGTTGAATGTTTTCACTTATAGGAACAACGATTCTGGTTACTCCACTAGCGTCAATGCTTTCAGTGAATGTTCCTTCATCAAATGTTACACGAATTAAGTTTTCACCACTAAGTAGTACACTTTCATCAACAGCGTCCATGACAACAACATCAATTACTAAGTTTCCAATAGTATCGTTAACAACTTGCACGAGAGTAATTGTAGCACGTTTATCTACATCGTATGTTCTTGTAATGTTTGCAGGATTTATGGTATTGTTTCCACCATAACGTACTGTTACATTGATTATTCCAGTAAGGTTGGTGTTTCTGATTTGTTCATAGAATCCATCATCAACATTAACATCAACGTAGGTGTAACTATCAGTACCATTTGTAACTGTGATGTTAACTTTGGCATCAATATTGTTTCCAAGTCCATCAATGAGAGTTCCATTGAATTTAATTGAATCAAATACCGTAATGCTTGTTTCATTCACAAGTAATGTTAGTGTAGCATTTTGT
>JAFRMD010000089.1 GCA_017430835.1 Methanosphaera sp. | reverse complement strand
TCTAAAGAAGTATAAGTAAACAAAATAAAGGACAATTATTTAAAATAATTATTCAGCGAATATATGACACAAAGTCATACACCACAAATGATTACAAATAATCATTCTACACTTCGCGTTAACATACATCAAACTAAATCGCCATTATAGGCTTTACTTTAGCTCTCATTATCATCATTATCGCTACAATTGGAAATTAGCACTCTCATAACATCAACATATTCATGTTTTTGTTCAAGTGTTACGCATGTTGTAGCACATACTATTGTCAACAAACCAATCCTATCAACTTAATTATAAAATATTGCATTTATTGAAAATTAACAAAATTATTTTTTTAGAAATTATGATATAGCATATAGTATAATAATGATAATATTTTATTGGGATGTTATAAATAAAATGAATAAACCTACTATTAAAATTTAATTTTCCTTTCAGATACTAAAAATAATTAAGTGAAAATGATAAATAATATGTTTGTCATTGATTATTATTTTTGCTTAAAAGTTCGTTAACACTTTCAACTTTTTGATTTAATGAACTGTTTTTCCTGTCTCTCCGGTCGTCTATTTTTAATATTGTATATACTCTATGTGTTCCCGTTTTAAATAGTGCTTCCTGGGCTTTACTAATTACATCATATAATATTTGATAGTTTTCCGCTTCAATTTGTGTTCCCATACCGGTTAATCTGTAATTTAATCTCGAGTCTTTTATTATTTGTACTGCTTTTGTAACATATTCATTACATGCCGTATCTTCTGTTACTATAGGTATTATTGTAAAATCTGCTGTTATCACTTTTTCACATTAATTTGTATAATATATATTATAAAATCTTATTTTAGTCAATTATACTAATCATACAATTGTATTCTTATTTTTTTTGCTTTTGAATATTTTTAATAATTAGTTAGATTATATTTATTAATATGAAGATTAAAGTTTGTCCACGTTGTGGTAGTGAAGATGTTGAATGGATTATTCCACAAAATTGGTCTATGTGGTCATGTAATCATTGTGAATATACGGGTGCAATTATTGAAGTTGATAATACTGTTCAAAAGAAGATTCAAGAACATTATAAGCATCATAAACACGAGATTCATAAACATGACTATTATGAGGATGTTGATGATTTAACTCAGGAGGAGTTTGAAGAAAAATTAGATAAATTGTTTGAAGAATAGTTTTTATTTTCTTTTTTTATGTTTTTTAATTATTTTTGTTAGTCTTCCATCCATGTCTGGAAGGGGAGTGTCTTTTTTTATTAAACCTTCTTCTATGTTTTTTTCATGTGCTTTTTTTGCGTTTATTACTTTTTGTTTTATATAGTATTGTCTTGTTAAAATTAGGATTACACATATAAATATGATTGCTATTGGTTCTCCCAGGTGTATCATTGTTTGTTCATAGATTAGAATTAATAGTGGTATCAACACTACATATGATAATGCTCCTAATGAATATGTGGTTCCGTGTGTCCATTTGCAGTCCTCTTTAAATTTTCCAAAGAAAGGGTCTGGTGTTTCCATGTATATTCCCTTAATTTCTCCTACTGCCTTTGGTACTATATATAAGGCATATATGAATAAAAGCAATGTTAGTGTTCCAAAGATGTAATCATATATTGACAATTTATTTTTCCCCATATTCTTTTTGTTATTATGTTGTTTATTATTGCATATATTTTTAGTTATGCCTAACTTTAAGGGTTGTGTCAGACAATTTTAATCTTAAGATGAAAATTGATTAACCACCATATTGTTGCTGTTATTTTAATTGGAACCCTTTTTTAATGGTTTTATTTGTTTGTACTGTACTAAGTAAACATACAAGCTGTATTGTTATTCTAAATAATTAGAGAAGAGTAATGAAATATTATATTTTTATTAAAAAGTAGAAAAAGAGAATGTGTCAGAAATCCAAAATTTCTTTCACATCATTAATAAGTTTTATCGGATAAGAATCAGAATATGCTTCCTCGTTTCCCTGGCCATAAGTGACTAATACCATGTCAATGCCTGCAGATTTAGCAGCTTGTATATCTGCTATTTTATCCCCAAAATATAAGACTTTGGCTTTATCCAGGTTTTCTTTTTTGATTATTTCTTTGACTCTATATGCATCAGGTTTATTGTGAAGTCCATCAACATCTCCTGAAACATACTTGAAATTGATTCCTTCAAAAAACTTGTTAACTAACTCTTCCAGATTTTTTTGTTCCCTATTCGAACAGATTGAAAGAATTATTCCCCTATTCTGTAATTCAAGGAGTACTTCCAGAACACCATCATATAAGTAGGTATTAAGTTGTGGACTGTCCTTATAATTTAGTGTAAACTTTTTCATGAATTCTTCTTCCATGCCCATGATTTGTTCATGAAGAAATTCTCTGAATATCTGATAGTCCAATCCTTCAAGTTCCTCGTCAAAGGTTGGCAGATTATATTGCTGTAGTGTCTTGTTAAAATATTTGATTGAATCACGGTAGCTGTCTATTAGTGTTCCATCAAAATCAAATATGTATAATTCCTTCATTTATTAGCTCCAGTATTTCCTTTGCTTTGTCTATTACTTTTAATGGATATGGATTTGCATAGTCTTCCGGACTTCCCTGACCATAAGTAACCAGTATTAAATCTATACCGGCATTTTGAGCTACTTTTACATCAGCATCCTTGTCTCCAAAGTATATTACTTCACTTTTTGTAAGGTTTTCTGCTTCAATTATTTCATTGATTCTGTATGGATTGGGTTTATCAGGTACTCCTTTTCTAAAGCCGGATATGTATTTAAAATTTATTCCATTGAAAAATCGTTTTGCTAATACTTTTACTACTTTTTCATCACGATTTGAGCATATTGCCAGTGTTACTCCCCTATTTTGAAGTTCATTTAAAACATCCGTTATTCCATCAAATGGTTTTGTATTGTTTAGTGGATGTTTAGCGTAAACTTCTATATATCTTGGATATACGGGTGTTTCTTTACCAGCATTGTTTTCGTTCAAGTATTTTCTAAATGTGGGATAATGCATAGTTTTTAAATCTACTTCATACGGTGGTATTCCAAATTCTTTAAGCACCTTATTTACACAATAAAATGAATCTTCTATTGTGTCAAGGATCATACCATCTAAGTCAAATATAAATAATCTTTTCATGTGTAATATTGGGGATTAAACAATAATTAAACTTTTGTATTTCTAATTTTGATTAAATGTTATAATTTGTAATGGAAATCCTTGACAAAAATATAATAAATAGAATTAGTGAAATAATTTTTTAATTTCTAAAAAATAAACAAAAAATAGATAAATTAAACTGAAAAAATGGGTTATTTTCGAATTATACTAATAACCAAAAAAACCTTTTAATTTTAACAGTATTGACCATGTACTTTATTAAGTTATTATTCTTATAGGGTTATATTAAAACAACGCACTACCGAATGTAATGAATAGCCTAATTATTATAAAAACAATAGCAATAGCTATGATATTCCTAGAATGTTCATAATATGTTTCGTTATCTTTTTTCACTAGATATAATATTATTCCATATATTAATCCAATATAACTAAAGAATATTGCTAAAAAATAACCTATTAAAAATAATGCAAAAGTTTTTTTGTACTCCATTTTTTTACATCCATTAAATTAATTATTAATATTTCAAAAAATTTGGTTAAATATAATATATACTTGATTATTTAAATTATCATTTAAATAATTTTCTAATTCTTAAAAAATTTAATTTCTAAACTCAATGTATTTTATCTCATCATATCTTTAATCAGTATTTGAAAAAATGATATCATTAGAATTTGTACATAATAATCTCATCTAAATAGGCTTTTATCATTCTTTTATGAAAAATTATATCAAAATCAATAATATTAAATTATGTCTCAGCTAAATTAATTAACAAATATTAATAATTTTATAATGAGGTGTACTTTTTATGGGATTTTTCAACAATCTTTTTAAACCCAAATATGAAAATACTGACTATAAAAAAAGAGAGGAAGCTGCAAAAGAGTTAACAGACGAGGACATACTTATCAAATTAGCTTTAGATGATCCACATCCAAATGTTCGTGAGGCTGCAATAGCAAATCCATGCTTAAGAAATGAAGATGTGTTAATCAGTATTGCAAAAAGCAACAGTAGTTATAGGGAACGTAGATTGGCTGTGAAAAAAATTACTGATGAAAAAGTACTTTTTTACATTTTACAAAATGATGATTCGACGGATGTATGTAAATCTGCTGCACATAATCCAAACTTAAAATCTGAAGAAACCCTCGGATACGTTGCCAAAAAAAGATTTACCTATTATACATATAGAGAAAAACTTATTGAAAAAATCAATGACGAAAAAATTTTATGTGACATAGCCAAATATGCCGACTCACCAACAAATCCAGAACGCCACTATACCAATCCACCACCAAAAGATATTATTGCAGAATGTGCCTTTTTAAAAGTTAAAGATAAGGAGTTAATTCTTGATATAGCAATGAATTCAGATTATCATCTTATTCGAAATAAGGCTTTAGATAAAATAGACCGGGAAGAAGATTTAATAAGAGCTTTGGATAGCGAGTATTACGATATCAGAGGAAAAGTCATAAAGATTATTTCCGATGAAAATTTATTGACTGATGTTAGTTTAAATGATGAAAGTTCATCTGTTCGTATAGAAGCAACAAAAAAAATTAGAAATCCTGAAACGTTGAGGACTATAGCTACAAGTGATGAAAGTTACATAGTTCGTCAAAAAGCAATTAATAATCCTAATCTAAAGGATGTGGACACTCTCATTGAAATAATTAATAATGATAATGATAGGCGGGTACGTGATACTGCCATTGAGAAAATAAATAAAATTATAAGCTTGCAAAATAATCAAAATGATTTAAAAAAGATTGTAAAAAATGCCAATAATGATGAAATCCGTATAACGGCTATGGAGAATATTGATGATGAAAACTTCTTAAAAGAAATACTTGAAAGTACTTCTGGTGAAACTATCCACAATAAAGTAAGTAAAGTTTTACTTAAAAAATATCTGGATTCATCTATAAGCTTTTCCTACGTGAAAAACATCATAAAAAATGAAATTGATGATAAAAGCATAACAACAGAAAAGGAAGTTGATGATAGAATTAAATCTTTCAAAGAACTTATTGACAAATATAACCTTACAGTAAATAGTATTGATACATCAAAGTATTATAATGATGATTTGATAAGTTTTGAAACCTTGAACAATAGTACCGACAGCATTTATGATCTTGGTGAATATGATGTTTTAATAATATTGAATGATGGAACTAATGTTACCAGTTGGTTCGAAATTATATCATCAGAAATTCCATATGAGGATATTATCTTCATAAGTGAAGATTTGTCTAAAACCGATAACTTGAAAAAAAGATATTTTGATGAATACGTATCATATAATGTAGAATATTATGATTATTATCGTGAAGGTGAAAATAAAAGACCATGTCATGCAGAAGTCTATTCCTGTGGTAATAGATTTAAGAATGTTGTTGCAATTGTTTGTCAAAATCTTACTAGTGATATTGAATCCATTGATTACATGTTTACCTGTTGTGAATCATTGACAACAATCTCTGGACTTGACACTTGGAATACGTCTAATCTTAAAAGTATGAGGTATACTTTTGCAGGATGTGAATCATTAGAAAATATTGCAAACCTAGAGGATTTAGATACATCAAGTTTACAAGATATATCCAACATTTTTGGAAGATATAACGTTCCAATCCATGAAAAAATATCTTATAATACTGCATACGTTCTAGATGGTGTTCGAAACTATTCTAAAACTTCCTTTGCCTGTGAAAAAATTAGAAATGTAAAAGAGAAATTAAATAAATGGGATATGTCAAACATTGTTGAAAAATCTGATGCTTTCAGTGGATGTGTAGATTTGGAGGATTAAGAGTAATTAAACGGATAATTTGCTAGTTTCATAATATTACCCAGCAACTTTCATGTATAATTGTTTAATATGGTTTATGGAAATATTAGACTAAAATTAGTCAAAACATGCATAAATAAAGATAAAAATTATAATATTTTTACAATAAAAGACTTATCTTTATATGTTTTATGATATAAACTATATACCATAGTGTAACCTTTAACACATATAAAATGTAAGTGCTATAATTACTGGATTGATAAAAGAATATCCTAATAAATAATAGGATATCATTGTACTAATAGGAGTAGTTTTATGACATCAAACACTAATGAAATAAATACTAAAAAAAGGTTTAATGAAATTGTTAGCGTAGCAAAAAAATACCATTTGGGAAAACTTCTTATTTCATCGTCAAAACGTAGAAAAGGTGAAAGTTATGATGAAGACCTGGATTTTTCCAATCTCAGACAATGTTTTGAAGAGTTAGGTCCGGCATTTGTTAAGTTAGGTCAAATACTATGTACAAGACCTGATTTGGTGGGTGTTGAAATTGCAGAAGACTTGAAAAAATTAAGGGATGATACCAAGACAACCCCCTTTGATGAGATGAAAGTGGTTATAGAAGAAAGGCTTGGACGACCATTAGAAGAAATGTACTCCGAATTTAAGGAAGAACCTCTCGGATCAGCATCAATTGGTCAAGT
Organism: Methanosphaera sp.; assembly: GCA_017430835.1. The sequence continues at coordinate 61,931 of JAFRMD010000089.1, read as the reverse complement.
TTATAAAGCTAAACTAAAAGAAACAGATGAACAAGTTGCTGTTAAAGTTCAAAAACCGGGAATATATGACATTATTCTAGCAGATGTTAAAATTATGAAAACCTTAGCCGTTAAGGCAGACAAGTATATTACTAAAACTAGAACTTATAATTTACCGGCTATGGTTAAGGAATTTGAAAGATCCATATTCAAGGAACTTGATTACATGGAAGAAGTTATGAACATGCAAAAAGTAACACATAACTTTGAAAATGAAGATTACATCAAAATACCAAAGGTATATCCTGACTATAGTACTGATAAAATAATTACTATGGAACTAATTGATGGAATAGAAGTCACTGATTTATTCGATAAAGAAATAGAAGGTATTGATAACAAAACTATAGCTAATTATGGTGTTAAATCATATTTCAAACAGGTAATTCTTGATGGATATTTCCATGCTGATCCACATCCTGGTAATATGTTCATCACGCATGATGGAAAATTATGTTATATTGATTTTGGAATGATGGGAATATTAAGTGAAGAATTCCGTAAGGACTTGGCACGTCTAATAATAATTCTATTAGAGGGAAATACCAACAGTCTGATTAAACAGTTAATTTATATGAAAATAATTACTCAAGAACAAAATACTGAAGATTTACGGATGGATATTGAGGACATGCTGGGTCGCTATATGGGTGCTGAACTGGATCAAATGGATGGTATTCTTGAAAAGTTAATTAACACCATGATTAAACACAATGTAATTCTTCCAAGAGAGTTTGTGATGATTGGTAGAGGAGTTGCACTTATTGAAGATACTGGAAACAAATTAGATCCTGAATTCAATGCTGCAGAAGAACTTCAAAAATTATCTTATCAAATTGTTATGCAAAGATTAAACCCAGTCAGCATTGCAACTGGCAGCTTTGACTATTTAATGGAAGTTGAACATTTATTGAAAGACTTGCCAGACCGTGTAAACAGTACCCTCAACAAGGTTGAAAAAGGAGAAATTAAATTCAATGTAAACCATACAGGATTGGATTCCTTTAAAAATCAAATTTCAGTATCATTGATAATATCTGCATTATTAATTGGTTCTTCACTAGCAATACTAGCTGATAAAGGTCCTAAAATTTATGATATTTCTGCCTTAGGATTTATAGGATTCGTAATCAGTGCACTTCTTGCTATTTACATAGTTATTGGAATAATAAAGGGTTCTGAATAAATAAAAAACCATAAAAAAACTACTTCCCTCCCTTAATTTTAACTATTTTTTTAAATTTCTAATATAAGAAGAAAGTAGAGGAAAAAAAGTTATGATCCTAATAAAATCTTAATACCAATTAATATTAATATTACACCACCAAGTATGAGGAATTTATCTCCAAAGTAATCCCCCAATCTCTTACCAATTAAAATTCCCACAATACTTAGCGTAAATACAACCAAAGACGTGATTATGGCCGGTATAAATATATTGGTATTTAATAGTGCAAAAGTTACACCTATTGCAAATGCATCTATACTTGTAGCTATAGCTAGAAGAAACAGCTCTTTAAAAGAAAATTCATCAGTAATTTCTTCATCCTCATTTTCCAAGCTTTCCTTAATCATGTTTGCCCCAACAATAAACAGCAATATAAATGCTACCCATGGAGCTATTTTTGTAACAAAATGAGTAACAGTTACTCCAGCATAATAACCTATTATTGGAACAAACAAATGAAACAATCCGAAAAATAATCCATAATACACTATTTGTCTTGTCTGTAAATTCTTTTGTGTAAAACCCTTAGTTAATGATACACTAAAAGAGTCCATGGCAAGTGCTACTGCAATTAAAAAAACTGAAATAAAATCCATATAAATCATCAAAACATCAATTAAGTACATGTATTTAAGTCATTATTAATATAAATTACTAAGAAAATAATCTTAATAAAACTTAAATCCCTTTAGTTATTCTATTAAAAAATTAAAAAAATATGATAATTTGTTATAAAATACAAAAAAGAGTATGGATTATATTAATTTATCAACACAATGCAACAATAAAAAGAAGAAAAAAAATTATAAACTAATTAAGATTAAAACCAATTAGTTTTGTTCTACACATATCCTCAACTGCATATTTAATTCCTTCTTTCCCCATTCCACTATTTTTAAATCCACCAAAAGGCATATTATCCGTTCTGAATGTGGATGCTTTATTTACAAAGACACTTCCTGATTCAATTAAATGAACACATTTTAATGCATCATGCATATTTTCTGTGAAAACTCCTGCATTAAGGCCATATTTAGTATTGTTAGCAATTTTAATAGCTTCATCAATATTTTCTGCTTCAATAATAGGTGCAACTGGTCCAAAAGTTTCATTAGAAACCAATTCCATACCTTCTTTCACATCACTTAGTACTGTAGGCCAATAGAAATTATCCTTAATTTTACCGCCTGCTTCAACGCTTGCACCGTCTGTGACGGCATCCTGAACAACCCTGTCAACTTCTGCTACTGCTTTAGAGTTTATCAACGGTCCAATATCAGTAGCCTTATCCATCGGATTTCCTACTTTAAGTTTATTGGTTTGTTTTACTAACTTTTGAGTAAATTCGTCAACAACATCTTTTTCAACAATAACTCTTTTAACACCCATACAAACTTGACCAGAGAAAAGGTATGCACCATTAAGTACTTCTTCAACAGCCTTATCAATATTGGCATCTGCAAGCACTATTGTTGGGTCATTACCTCCAAGTTCAAGCGTTACCTTTTTCATGCCGGAATTGTTTGCAATATGAACTCCAGTATCTACACTGCCCGTAAATGATATTTTATCAACATCATCACTACCTACCAACATATCTCCTATAAACTGACCATGACCGGTTAATGTATTTACTGCCCCACTTGGAAAATGATTTGCAAGTATTTCTGCAAGCATTAAACCAGATAATGGTGCTTCTCGTGATGGTTTAAGAATTACCGTATTTTTTGCTGCCAGTGCAGGAGCCAATTTATGTATTGCCAGGTTTACAGGATAATTAAATGGAGTTATGGCAACTACAGTTCCCAACGGTATTTTTTGTGTAAATGCCATTACTCCCTCTCCTCCAAGACCTGCATTTATAGGAACATTTTCACCAAAAATTCTTTTGGATTCTTCAGCTGCAAACAATAACGTTTCAATTGATCTGTCCATTTCATATAATGAACCCTTGATAGGTTTTCCTGTTTCCATGGTTATGACTTTAGCTATTTTTTCCTTTTGATTTTTTAAATCACTGCAAGCATCATTTAATCTGTAGAATATTTCTCTAGAACTTAATCGAGTAATCTCTTGTTTAGCATCATTTGCTGACTTAATTGCTTTTAGAACATTTTCCTTATTAGCCATTGGAATCGTATCAACAACTGAATTATCATATGGGTTTATGACATCCATCCTTTCATCATTTGATACATGTTCTGAATTAATTAACATTTCCATTATAATTCCTCATTGAGATGTATAATAGATAATTATGTTAAAATAAGTTTAAAATAATTATTCTAATTAAAATAATTGAAAAAAAGATATGGAGAAAAATTTCTCCATCAATAATCATTAGGTTTTTATTATATTTCTTGTTGTGCTGGTAGATGAGAAATATGCTTGTCTTGGACCAGTCACTATTGTTACTGATTGAGGTATTGTGGAATTTGATAGTTTTAATTTGATATTTATCACACCATCCTCTGAAATGTAGTCTTTGCTTTCATTACTTAGTGAATATGTCCTGTTATTGATTTTTATACAGTACTTTGTTTTTCCTTTAACATTGCATAACCTGTAATCCTTTAATACTGCTTGGATTTTTAATGTATTTTTATGTACTGTTACCTTTTTGAAGTTAATGTTTACCACTGATTTTTTTACTTGGTATGTTGTGTTGTTTGATGTTTTCTTGTAGTACGGACTGTTATATATGGCTTGAACTTTGTATTTTCTAGTTAATCCCTCAAAATTCGTACTGCTTTCTCCTCCAAGTATTTTGTATTTATATGTGGCTGTGTTATTTTTTACTTTTACCTTAATTGTCTTATTTTTTGAATTCTTCAATGTAATTCCATTTATTTTAAAGATTACATATGAGTTAACGTTTATTAACTGCTTGTTTTTGGCGTTTCTTGTAACGTCCTTTAGGGTAACATTAAAAGTAATGTATTTGTGTTGTTTTACTTGTTTAGGTTTAACTGTAATGTTTGCTTGAGCTATTTTTTTAAGTATTTTCAGTTTTGAGTATTCGGATTTTGATTCTTTATACTTGTTTGTTCCACTATAAGAAGCTGAAATCTTGTTTGAATTTATAAAACTGGTATCTATTGGAATATTTAAATTTAAATTGTTGTTATTTTTTATCTTAAGAATGCTTTTATTAGTATCTGATTTATAATCATTTCTAAGCGTTTTATCATTAACCTTGATTACAATATTTCCGCCTGTTACTTTTTGACCTTTCTGATTTCTTATTTCTACCTTGATTTTTGCACTTTCCCCAATGTATGCTTTAACATCACTGAGTTTTATTCTTGTTTTCTGTTTTTTTACCGTTATTGTTAGGTTTTTGCTTGTTTTGTTTTGTTTGTTGTTGCCTTCAAAGTATACTTGAATAGTGTTTTTTCCCAGTTTTGTTGGAGTAAATTTTGTTTTGAAGTGTCCCTTGTTATCTGTGTATACTGTTTTTGTAATATTGTCCTGTGTTATACTAATTTTTGCTTTTTTTATTGGCTTTTTTTGTGAATCTGTTAGACTACCCGTAATTGTTGTTGGAGTGTCTATTGTTGCATTATTGGTTTTTATTGTTAGTATTGAATAATCTTTGGAAACTGTTATCTGTGTGTAATTTATCGTGTCTGTGTATGTGTTGTTTCCATCGTATCTTGCTGATATTATAGTGTGTCCTGTTTTTGTTGCCTTTAATGTTATGTTGAATATTCCCTTTTTATCTGTTGTTGTGCAGTATTCTTTGTCTAGATAGCCTATTGTTATCTTTGCATTGCTTATTGTCTTGTTTTTTTCATCATATAACTGTCCTTTTATGGTGAAATTTTTATTTACGGTGGCTGATATTTGTTTTAATATGATATTGCTTTGAATTAGGTCTATGTCTACGTGTATGCTTTTTTCTTGTGATTTGTACTTATTTGATCCAGGGTAGGTTATCTTTATTTCTTCTTGTATTGTTGCCGTATTGCTTTTATATGTATATGTTATCAGTCCCTGTGAGTTTGTTTTTAGTGTGTAACTGTTATTGTTGATTTTTATGCTTATTTCTTCGTTTGTTAGGGGCTTTTGGTTTTCATCCTGCAGCAATGCCTTAATTGTTATTTTGTCATTTGTCAGGAATATCTGGTTGTTTTTTGGTTGTAGTATTGTTAGGGTGGTATTTGTTTTTAGTGCCTGGAATGTTGTTGGGTAACTATGGCTGTCAGAGTAGTATTCGTTGAAGTCTATTGATACTTCCACTTCATATTCTCCTTCTTGTGTGATTTGGTATTGTTGTCTTATTTTTCCATCATTGATTTGAATTATTTCTTCGATAGTCTTATTGTTGTGTGTTATAGTTAGTTTTGCTTTATCGTTGTATTTTTGATTGTTTTCATCAATTATTTGTCCTGTTATGTTTATTTTTTCTCCTACTTTTGTGTTTTGTATCTTGTTAAGTGTTATTTGGGTGTTTACTGTTTCTATGTCAAAGTATTTTGTTGTTGTTGCCTCTTGTATGTCATCGTTACCCTGGAAATTTACTGTGATTTTTGCGTCCTGTCTGCATTGTTTTTCTGGTATTTGTATTGTAGTCTTAAAATTTCCTTCATTTGTTGTTTGTATCGTTTTTATGGGTTGTGTGTTTTCCTGGTAGTATATTTTTAAGTTTTGATTTTTTATTATGCTCTTATTTGTGCTTTCTAACTTTCCTTCTATTATTATTGTTGAATTTATTGGCATGTTTTCAATTTCGTTTATTGATAGTTTTGTCTGTATTTTGTCTATTTCTAGTTGTAGGGTATTGCTGGTTGTTTTTTCATATTGATTATTGTCCTGGTTGTATGTTGCCTGTATTATGGTGCTTCCTGCATGCTTTGTTGTGATTGTGTATGTGCTTTGTCCTCTTTCTAATGTTACTGGTATTGTGTCAGTAGTTTTTGGGTATTTGATTTGTAGGTCTATCTGTGAGTTTTCTATATTTTCTTGTGTGTCATCTCTTGTAAGTTTAATGTTTATGGGGATTTCCTCGTTAATTTTTGAGTATTTTAGATTTGTTGGTTCTTCTTGGTATGATAGTTCTAGTGTTGTAGGTATTTTTTCTTCCTTCCTGGATTTGTTTTTGTAGCTTTTCTGTATTTGTTTAGTGTTGCTTGTGTGTGTTATTTTAGGAATGTTTTTGGTTATTTTAGTATGTGTTTTGTTTTTTGTGTCTTCTTTGGCTGTTATTGCTGTTAATGATAGAAGCAGTATTGTTATGAGTGTTAATAAGAGTATTGTTTGTGTTTTCTTGTTCATGTCATTCACTTATTAAATTATAATTTTGTCTATAAATTTATATTACTTTTTAGACATATTTTTATATAAATTTTATAAAAATAAATATTGTTTTATGAATAATAATTATTTTTACATTTTGTATTATGAACAAAGTTATTAATAAATATTTCTAAAAAAGTATTACTTATGAATGATAAAAAAATGATTGAAATTATTCAACAACTTCAATCATAACATCCCTCAAATTGTTTGACCTGAAAAGATCCAAACCCGAGTCAATTTTAGCAATCAAAATCTTACTACCCATCATACTGCCATCATCCCTATGATAACAAACCGCCAAGGAATTAGTCAATGGATAATAAACAACATACCCCTCCTTAAGAACATTATGATGTTTAGATTCCACAAGAAGATTAGGCATCGAAGCATACTTTTCAGTACCCCAAATCTCATTAAAAGTCAAATTGAGCGGAAGACTATCGATAAAATCATCACTAGTAGGATTAGGCACAATAGTTGCATAAGCAACCTTATCCTTGTAAGTAAACTTTATATGAGTATCATTATCTTCCAAACTTGTTGCACAAACTAAACTAAAAGAAAAAAATAAGATTAGAAGTAATAATAAGATTCTTTTAAACATTAAAAACCACTAATATTAATGTTTTAATTTAAAAAAATTTAAAGCTTACTACAAACACAACTAATAAATAGAATAATATAGAGGTGAAAAAGATTGGATAAAAAAATCATATCACTAATAGGTATTCTTGTAATAGCAATACTTGGAGGACTATTTGGAATAGGAGCAATATCTGATGTATCAAATGTCACCGACACGACACTAACAGCAGACAACTCCACCAATCTATCAATTACCGAAAATGGAGAATACGTTACGGCACCTGAAGTAGCAGCCTACATTAAACAATACCATAAGCTACCAAACAATTACATAACAAAAAAAGAAGCACAAAATCTGGGATGGAGTGGTGGACCACTCAAAAGTTATGCACCAGGAAAAAGTATTGGCGGTGATGTATTTACAAACAGACAAGGAATCCTGCCACACAGTGAGAAAAAATACATAGAATGTGATATAGAAGCAAACGGAACAAACAGAGGAGCAAAAAGAATAGTATACTCAACAGAAAACTATAAAGTATACTACACTGATGACCATTACTCAACATTCAAGGAGATATAAATGAAACATATAAAACTAGATGGAAAAGACATTAAAAAGGAAAAACATGACTACCTGATTAGAAAGCTTAAACTACCAACATACTATGGACGAAACCTCGACGCATTATACGACTGTCTAACAGAAATTGGTGAAGAAACAGAAATTGAAATTATTAACTCAGAATACGTATCACAAGACCTAATAGACACATTTTTTGATGCTTCACTAGAAAATTACTTTTTAACCTTTCTCTGTGATGACTAAATACCTTCATTACCCCTATTCTTTTTTTACATACAATTAAAAATCCATAGTGTAAACTTTGACTATTAAATTAACCTATCTCAACAATAAAGTGTGAAAAAAAATATAATATGAAATAACTCATAAGATGATTAAAATGAAACTCGGATTTTCAACACTGGCCTTGTTTATGAAAGAAAACCATGAGATAATAAAAACTGCTAAGAACAATAACTTTGAAATGATTGAAATTTTAGCAGAAGACCCTTTTCTTGATAGAGATAACAAGGAATATCATAATTGTGGACTTGATGTGAGAATACATGCAGCAAGTGTAGACATTAACATTGCAAGTATCAACAATGGAATTAGAAAAGAAAGCACAAGACAGATGATTGAATGTGGAAAATATGCTCAAAAAATTTGTGCAAAAACAATTACAATTCATCCCGGAAAAATTGGAAGAATTGACAATCGAATTAGAAAGTATGCGCTGGAATTGCTAATTGAAAGTGTTGGAGAAATAATGGATAATACTCAGGTTGAAGTATCCGTAGAAAACATGCCGGTACGTAAATCATTTCTTGCAAATAGTGTTGAAGAACTAGAAACAATACAAAAAGAAACGGGTTGTTTTTTAACGATTGACACTGGACATGCTAACACATGTGACTGTTTAGAAGAAATGTTGGAACTAAAAAATATTAGTTATTGCCATTTAAATGACAACAATGGAGAACGTGACCAACACCTAAGTTTAGGTGAAGGAACGTTGGATTTGAACTTATTGAAGAAGATTAATTATGGAATTATAGAATTGAACAATTTTGATAATGTTTTAAAAAGTAAGGAAGTTATTGAAAGATTGAATATGATATAAAATTTTTTCAGAGATGTTATTATGTTAGAATTAGAGGATTTGTTAAGCATATTTAATTCGGGCAGTAAGTTAGTTATGGATGATGAAGCTTTAGAAACCTGTAATTATTATAGTAAAGAAGCTCAAAAATTAACCTGCCAATTGAATAATGAATACCATGAATTTGATGAGAGAAGAGCTATTTTCTCTAAAATTATTGGACAGAAAGTTGATGATGAATTCAGGATTTTTCCACCATTTCACACAGACTTTGGCAAGAATATTCATCTTGGTAAGAATGTTTTCATCAATAGTGACTGTAAATTTCAAGATCAAGGTGGTGTATATATTGGGGATGACGTTTTAATTGGTCATAATGTGGTGTTTGCTACTCTTAATCATGATGAAGATCCTGATAGTAGAGGTAATTTAATTGCTGCTCCCATTAAGATTGGAAATAAGGTTTGGATTGGCTCTAATGCAACAATATTGTCAGGGGTAAATGTTGGTGATGGAGCCATTATTGCTGCTGGAGCTGTAGTTACTAAGGATGTTAAAGAGAAAAGTATTGTTGCTGGAGTTCCTGCCAAGTTTATTCGGATGATTAAAGAAAAGGAAAAGGAATAATTATTAAATTTTCCTTGTTTTTTGATATTTTAATTTTTATTAACTTTTTTTAGTGAAGTTTTTCTTCAAATATACTTTAAAAATCATTGTTGAAATCAATTAAAAATGATATTATTAGCTTAATTAACATTTTACTGCATTATTATCCATTATTTTTTAATAAACTTTTATTATATATGAAATTATAATAAATTAACAAGGATTATTCTTGGTGAAAATGTATGAGTGATGACTTTAGTGTTGAAAGATTTGAATGTGATACTTCATTGGATGAGATTAGGGAAAGATTTCTTAATATAGAAGGAAATGAAGAATCCTGTTCCTTTTGTAGATGTTATGATAATAATTGGACTTGTCCACCATTTAATGATAATCAAACGGATATTTGGAATAAATACGAAAATATTAAACTTATACTGCTTAAGATGAATTTTAATAAGCATGTGTATGAAAGAGAATTTACTTCTGAAAGTTTAATGGAATATGCATTTGAATTTCATCATAGTCAGAAAATGATTATTGAACCTGAGTTATATGAGTTAGAAGAAAAGCTTAATGGTTGTTTTTTAACTGCTGGTCCTTGTGTTAGATGCAGTAAGTGTCAGAGAATTTCTGGTAAGGGGTGTGTTATGCCTGATAAGAGAAAGTATGCTATGGAGTCTTTAGGTGCAGATGTTATTGGTATTGCCAGGGAATATTTTGATTTGGATTTACAGTGGATTAGGGGCAATAAGTTACCAGAATATATTATTATGATGATTTGTGTTTTATATTAGACTCTTTTTTCTTCTTTTGTTTTAGAATAATTTATATATAATACAATACAAATATAACAATGTTAATAAATATAACAATGTGAAGTGATTGAAATGACAATATCAGAAGACTGGGACATAGAATACATAAACAACCTAAAAGAAGTAGACAAACACATAAAAGAATCAACAGTAAAACTAAACTATGATTTCATTACAGAACACTACTTTGAAATGTACGAAGTAGCATTAAACGCAGGAACAATAATGCCCTACAGATTCAACACAGTAGGATTAGCATATAAAGGACATGACCATGACAGACCAACTAAATTTCAAAACTTCGACCCCGAAGTCAAAAAACGATTGGAAAATGCATACAAAAAAAGAAATGAACTACAATTCAAATATGCCAACCCAGAATCAGATCCTGTAGGCAGATACAAAGAATTTCTTGATAAAGAAATATATGACTTCATAGAAGAATTTCCACAATACAAGGATATTATTATAGAGGACTAAGCATATTCAATAACCACCACAAATATTCTCCTAAACAAATGAAATAATAATTAATACCATAAAATAAGAAAAAAAAGAGTGTAAAAAAAGATTTATTAAGTATAATAAATATTTGGGTAGGTTAAAAAAACTTTAAACACTCCCTCATATTTATATTTTTAATTCATTAAGCAATTTCATAGAACTTTTTCTAGGATTGTTGCTCTTCATAATTGCAGATACCACTGCTATTCCATCAAAAGCATATCTTGTTACGATTTTTTTGGCATTGGATTTTTTTATACCACCAATGGCTACAGTAGGAATTTCAATATTATCTCTGATTTTAATAAGTTCCTCATGTGTTGCAACATCTGCATCAGTTTTTGTATCAGTAGCATATATTGCTCCAACTCCCAAATAGTCTGCCCCATCAGTTTGTGCTTTAAGTGCCTCCTTATAAGTATGGGCACTAATTCCTATTGTTTTATCTTCACCCAATATACGCCTTGCAATTCTACAGGGCATGTCCTCCTGTCCTAAATGTACGCCAGCAGCATCTACCGCTTGTGCTACATCTATTCTGTCATTGATTATTAATGGTACATCATATTTGTCCGTAATTTTCTTAGTTTTTTTTGCTAGTTTATAAAAATCCCTAGTTGTGCTTGTTTTTTCTCTTATTTGTACAATGGATGTTCCACCAAGTATTGATTCTTCAATAACCTTTAAAAATTGATGTTCACTTAGGTCAAATTGATCTGTAACCAAATATAATGCATAGTTATCCATCATATACAACCCCTTATAATTCTTTGATGTTGATATATTGTTTTAGTGTGTCAGGTGTCATTTTAGATAGTTCATCAATCAAATATACTCCAAATGAACCTGTTCCTTCATTATTATCCTTTGTCCTTTTTGCCGCAAGCTCTCCTGCTATTGACATTACTGCAGTTGCAGTTGTTGCAGCTGTTAATGAATCTTCTACTGCTACATATGATCCCATTAGACATCCTAACATACAACCAGTACCAGTGATGTTTGCCATCATTGCATCACCATTGGCTAATGTGTAAACTGTATTTCCATCGGATATTATGTCAATTGGTCCGGAAACGGCTATTGTTGTACCTAGTTTTTCTGCTATGTTCTTGACTATTTGTGCATTGCTTTCTAGGGTATCTTCGTTTATAATGTCTCCTTCGGCTACGTCAACTCCTTTTGCAGTTGTGCATTCCTCAAGTATTCCATAGAACATTGCTATTGCTTTTATCTCGGACAGGTTTCCCCTGATTATTGCTGGTTTTGATTCTTTAATAATGTCTATTGGTGTTTCATTTCTTATTTTACTTATTCCTACACCTACAGGATCTAAAACAAATGGTTTTTCCATTTTTGTTGCTTTTTTTGCAGAAATTTTCATTGTTTCTATTTGTTCTGTTGTTAATGTTCCAATATTTATTACTAATGAGTTTGCAATGGAAACAATTTCTTCTGCTTCTTCAGGAGCATTGGCCATAATTGGTGATCCTCCTATTGCAAGCACTGCATTTGCACAGTCTCTTACTGTTACCACATTTGTAATACAATGTGTTAATGGACTGTTTTGTCTTAATTTTTCAACAAGTTGTGCTGATTTTTCTATTATTGAATCACTCATATTTTTCAATTCTCCTTTTAATATGTACAATTAATTCTTTGTTCATTATGATAATTATATTTATTAATCATTTAAAATTAAAAAAAATAGAAAAAATCAATTATTTCTTATTAATCCTGTTTTTTATTTGTAAAATAAGGTTCTAATTTATAATATAACTTTTCAGTTACTGGAAGTGAAATGAATATGTAAACATATATGCTGAATACTACTGAAATTATATTTGATATTCCACTAAATGCTTGCAGTTGGTTTGAAAGCTCCGGATAAATTGCAGTTAATGAAGTTAGTGCTGCCACATTCATACTGGTACTTCCTATACCCGTTGCCAAAGCATAACTATATGGATGTAATGGTATAATGTAGACTAATATGTTAGTTAATAAGCTGATAAAGATTGTTCCCAGCACTAATCCTATTAGGTATACTATGAAAAATCCTTTAACTTCCTGTGAATCGAAACCATATTTTTCAACAAGAACTGCAAGTTGTGGTTCTCTACATATTGAACTCGTCATTCCTATTGCTTCCCTTTTAAAGCCCAATAATAATGCTATTGGTAGACCTATGATTATGGTTCCAATACTTCCAAGTTCCTTGAGTATTAATGCTGGCCCTACACTAATAAGTAGTTCGATATTTTGACCACTGGCTACTGCCAATTTAACAATTAACGGAGATATTAATAATAGTATCATACGATTACAGTTAACTGACTGTTCCTTTTTTATCCACGTTACTGATTTTGAAATATAGAATAGTATTGATAAGAATAATGAGATAATGAATGGTAAAATTACTATATTAAAGCCTTCATATAATGGTATGCTTATTACTCCAATATATGAAGAAATAATTATTACAAAGAGCATTGTAATATGTAATTTGTAGTCATATAAAAATCTTTTTTTAATATCTGGCTGTGTCATGCTTTAACCAATTGAAGATATGTTATAATTTATGATTAATAAAACAATTAATAAAAAAAAATAGTTTTTTAAGATTTAATTTTTTGTTAATTAAATCATCCCTGTATACATTAGAGCTATTTGAGCTATTACTGCTGAACCTAGATAAGTTCCAAATATTACGGCAAATGTAACTACTATACCTCTTAGTCCTACCTTCTTGAAACTGCCTAAATCTTTACCCATTGCTACACCGGCATAAGCTAAGAGTACTGTTGTTAAACATACTAAGTCCACCCTTGACGTGTAGTAAATGATGGGTTCGGCAAGTGGACACCATGGTAATGCTACAAAAAGACCTATTAAACTTATATAAATAATTGCGGGAATATTATCGAATGGCAATAATTTCTCAACGATTAAACCGATTAGAGAAATGAAACATAGAATAAACATTCCCATTAATGATTCCTGGAATGGATATTGAAATCCAACCCAATTTCCTATTGCTGACATGACAGAAAACAATAGCAAGATTCCAATCCACTGTAAAACCATATTAATTGATAATTTCGACTTCATCTACACTTTCCTCTTCCATAAGATTAACTTCTTCTTCTTTAACAATTTTAGAAAATATTGGCTCAAGAATATCATACAGTTTTTCTGTTAAAGGTATTGCTGCAAATATATACACGTACATTCCTGTAACCATAGCGATAAGATTAGCCATACCACTAAATGCTTCTAATTGAACTGCAAGGTTTGGGTATATGGCTGATAGTGATGCAACTGCCGCTGCATTCATACTGGCACTGCCGATACCACAAGCCATTCCATAAGCATATGGATGTAACGGAATAATATAAACAAGGACACTGGCCATTATACTGATAAATGGTGTTCCCAGTACTGTTCCTATAAGGAATACTGTGAAGAAACCTCTTGTTTCCGGTGATGTGAATCCATACCTATCCATTACAACTGCCATTTGTGGTTCTCGACAAATTGAACTTGTCATACCAATTGCTTCTCTTTTAAATCCGAGTAGTAATGCTATTGGTAAACCTATAAATATTGTTCCGAAGTTACCTAATTGTTCTAGAATGATTGCTGCTCCAACGTCAAAGATTACTTGTAAATTTTGACCACTTGCTATTGCCAATTTCACAAGTAATGGTCCAACCAGTAACATCATAATGGCAGAAGATTCTTCAGATTGCTTTTCAGATATCCATGTGAATGGCTTTGCAATATAAAATGCTATTGCTAACACTAAGGAATATAATAAAGGCATAAGAACTATGTTTACCCCTGCAATATCTAGTGTAATAACTCCGATATATTCAGCTATAATGATAGAAAATAAAACAGTTAAATGAAGTTTATAATCCTTACACGCGTCACCCAAATCCTCCATATCCGAATTATACTTGTTTTCAACGGACATACATGATCTCCAATGATTATACAAAATATTAAAAATTTTATATTTTATGAAATATTGACATTTTATTGTTTCATATTTCGTGTTTCTAAAAATTTTTATAATGATACTATTATTTAATATGATACTTATATAAAAACATTAGATAATAAAAAATAAAAAATATTTAAACATTGTATAATAATGACATTTGTAATTAAAATTATTTATGTTTAATCCTTTAATTAAATATTAATTATCATATGAAATCATGTAAAAATAAATACAAAAAAATAATTAATTTAAAAAAATATTTAAATAAAAACACATAACAGTTTAATTCATATTATTTAGCTATTAAAATCTTTTAATAAATTTTAAACTGATAAATAAATTGATATTTAAAAATAACATTATATATACTTTTAAATATTAAATTTAACTTTTTTCCAGTTTTTTTATTGAAAAATTAAATAAGGATAAAGAAATGGTTTTATAATAAAAAAAGATTAAAGCTTTCCCGAATAGATTAGAATTAATAATTTCATAACATTTAGAGAAAATAAAGCTATTTAAACAGTTCCAAAAATGTGATTTTGATATTTTTTTAGTTCGTATAATGTTCACAAAAAGATAAATAACTGTTCCTAAAATGAGAAATAAAAATGTTAAAAGTTCACTAAATAAGAACTAGAATTCACAAGTAGCAAATAAAATATATGAATGAAAAATGTATAAAAAAAAGAGTAAAAAAATAGAAATTATTTAGAAACAATAGGAGTTGCCATCTTAGAACTACCTGATTCTTCATTAACTTCACTATTTGAAATTACATACTTTGAAAAGTCCCTATCATAAAGTGATGCTGCAAGCATTACAACCGCACAAGATCCGATATTATGCACTAAAGCTCCAGTAATAGGATTAAGTAATCCTAAAACGGAACAAACAATAGCAACTGCATTAATAAGCATTGAAATTGTAATACTTAAATGAATAGTAAACAATGTAGCATTTGATAATCTTTTGAGATATGGTAACTTTTCAATATCATCACCTAGAAGAGCAATATCCGCTGCTTCAATTGCAATATCACTACCCATACCACCCATAGCTACACTGACATCAGCAGTTTTAAGTGCTGGAGCATCATTTACTCCATCACCTATCATACAAACCTTTTTACCTTCAGATTTTAACTGTTCGACAATTTCAACCTTATTTTCAGGTAACAATTCTGAATGAATATCACTAATTCCAACCTGTGAAGCAAAGTAATTTGCAGCCTTTTGATTATCACCTGTTAATAATTCCACATTGGTTTGAAGATCATCCTTAAGAGTTCTTACAACTTCAGAAGCATTTTGTCTAAGTACATCAGATAAACCTACAACACCAATTATTCTATCATTCATTGAAACAACAATAGAAGCTTTTCCCTCATCTCTAAGTAAATCCAATTCTTTATGGCATTTATCATTCACTTCCATATTATTGTCTTCCATAAACCTTGTAGTACCGGACAGAATTGTTTTATCTTCAAAGCTTATTTTAACCCCTTTACCTGGAATCATTTCAAAAGAATCAGGCTGTCCATAATCTTTACCATTGTCATTACTATATTTAACCACTGCTTTACCGATAGGATGTTCTGATTTAACTTCAGAAACGGTTACATACTTAGTTAATTCTTCTTTTGAAATATCACCCACTAATGGAACAATATCTGATACTTCAAGGTTTCCAAATGTTAGTGTACCGGTTTTATCAAAAGTTATCGTGTCAACATTACCCATTATTTCAAGTGCTTCTCCAGACTTAATAAGTACTCCCTGTTTTGTTGCTTGTCCAATAGCTGCCATGATAGCTGTTGGAGTTGCAAGTATTAATGCACATGGACAGAATACCACAAGAATTGTTACTGCCCTTTCTATGTTCCAAGTTAAAAGATATGTTCCAATTGCTATGGCAAGTGCTACCGGAACAAGCCAAGTTGCCCATTTATCTGCAATTCTCTGGGTAGGTGCTTGTTTCTGGTCTGCTTCTTCCACTAAACGAATAAGTTTTTCTAAAGAAGAATCCTTTCCTACTTTAGTTGCTTTAATATCTATAGCACCGTGTAAGTTTAATGTTCCTGAGAAGACTTCATCTTCAACTGTCTTATCAAGCGGTAATGATTCACCAGTCATAATTGATTGGTCTACTGATGTATCCCCACTGATTATTACTCCATCTACAGGTATTTTTTCACCTGGAAGTACTCTTAATACGTCTCCCATTTGTATGTCTTTTGCCTGTACATCTTTTTCTATCGTTTGTCCATTTTCATTTATGATTAATCTACCTTTTTCTGGTTTAAGATTTATTAAATCTTTTAGTCCACGTTTTGATCTTTCCACCGTGTATTCCTCTAATAGTGCACCAAGTGCCATAATAAAGGTTACTTCTCCCGCTGCAAATATTTCACCAATCATAATCGATGCTACCATTGCCATTACAATTAGCAGTGCAGAGGAAATCCAATGTTCATATATGAGTCTCGTGAGTGCTAAATATACTAATGGAATACCACAGATAAATACGGTCACCCATGCCGGATCCATATATTGTGGTATCGGCGTTCCTGTTAATACAAAAAATAAACTTATCAAAAGGAATATTCCGCCCACGATCGTCATTTTTAGTCCTTCTAGGATGCTTATTATTTTTTGTAGTTTGTTCAATTGTATTACCTCTTTTATATAGTATTAAGTTTATAGTAATACTTTAGTAATACTAGTATATAAAGGAATTTACTAAAAAGTAATACATTAGTAATACTACTTTAAATAGTACATATAAAAAAAGTAATACTCACGTTTTAAAAAAAATAGTAAATAAAAATTAGAAACCCTTATACTCATAAGTTAAAGTAAGAACTTTCTGATTTTTACAGTTAATAGTGAAAGACCATTCAACTACATCCCCATCATGAAATCCGTAAGCTTCAACAATTTCATCAGGAATAGCCACATACATCGGCTTGTTTTCATCATTATCTTCACGTCTAACTTTTCTTTTATACTTTAATTCAACCATTATAAACACCTACAACTTACTAATTTCCTCATCAATTTCCTTAATAGATTCTTCTTTTTTACTAATAGAATCATTTAAAGAAGTAACCTGTTCTTTCAATTCTTTAATTTCCTGTGTTAAAATAAACTTTTGAATCTCCAACTTACCTTCCTCTGTAGCACTCCACTGATTAGCTTGTTCTATAAATTCTTCCTTAGATAAACCCATCTGTTTAAGGGAATCCTCATGGCCATCAGCAAAGTTTATGAAAATTCTTTCTAATTTATCATCCATTTTATTAACTCTTCATAATAATTAACTAATTAATATATTATCCTTCCTTAAATAAAAATATTAAGATATCACCGTTGTATCTAAACACAATATCATAACTTGAAAACAAAAAATTCAAAGAATATTGAAACTAATTGTAGAGTCAATAATTAAATCAAAAAGTAAACAAGTATACAAATTGACCACATTTTTCCTAAAAAAATAACGTATTACATAAATTTAAAGAAAAATTAATATAAATAATCCTATAAAAGAGTAACTATCAAGGAGAAAAAATATTATGAAAAAGAAAAATTATTTACTGATAATAATAGTATTAGTAATACTTGCAATTCTACTATTATCCACTAATCCATCACCTATTAACAGGCAAAAAGTTAATATGGATTATGCTACATTTGAAGTGCCTGATGGCTATCGTATTACTAATACTACAAATCATAGTGTTACAATCAAAGACTATGACAAAAATCATGTAATCACTATATATGAACCGGTTAATGCAACTGATATGGAAACAGCATTAACGCTATTTGAAGATAAAGTAAAGGATAATGTTAATGTTTCACAAGAAGATTACAATTATGGAAACAATATTACAGGAAATAAAACAACAACACAAAAACTTGATAAGGATAATAATATCACTACGACAACAAGATACTGGTTTACTAACAAAAACCAAATTTACTATGCCCAAACCAAAAACACACCATCACATGTAGAAAAAGACATCAACTTCATAGTAAATTCAATAGAAAAATAGACTAAAATTTTGAAAAGTATTTATTAGAAAAATAAATACATACATTTACTTTTTTAAATAAAGTTTTCATAGATGGAATAACTTTATTAAAGGGGTTAACTATTTAAAACATGCAAATCGCCCATTCATTTAATTTGCTTTAAACTATCTTTCGAAAAATCAAAAATAATAAATAATATTCATAACATAAAAACAATTACAACAATGGAATGAAAAAAATGAATATTAAATTAAACAATAAGATGCAATTACTGATTTTGTTTATTTTAGCTTCAAGCTTAGTATGCATAGCTCAATCAATTATTACAACAGGTTTCGTTTATTTGATGAATGACTTTTCTGTCTCTTCAACACAAGCACAATGGTCATATTCAGCGTTTCTACTTGTTGTAGGAGTTATGATTCCATTAAGTGCTTACATATCACGCAGATTCAGTGCAAAAGCAATATTCTACTTTTCATTATTTATATTTCTCTTAGGATCAATCATATGTTATTTTTCAACTTCCATGATTGTTTTGATTATAGGTAGAATTCTTCAGGCAATAGGAAACGGAATTATAATGCCATATGTTCAGATTTTACTGCTTAAAACCATCAGTGAAGAAAAATGGCAGACTTATATGGGACTATATGGTTTGGTTATCGCCATAGCCCCCGTAATAGGTTCATTTTTAGGAGGGTATGTCATAGCCTTATATGGCTGGAGAGAATTGTTCTCATTTTTCACAATATCTACAATAATTCTTTTAATCTTAGGCATAATATTTGTAAAAGACAATACCCCAACTGAAGACTATCCTCTTGACTATTTATCAGTTGTATTGTCAATAATTGGATGTGCCGGCATAATGCTTGGTTTTACAAATGTTGCAGATTATGGATTTACACATTACCTTGTAATACTGCCAATAATCATTGGAATAATAACATTAACCTTGTTTGTAAAACGTCAAACAAAATTAGAAAAACCTTTGATAAACTTATCCATACTTAAAAACAAATATTTCCTAGTGGGAACAATATTTATCTGCATCCTATTTTCATGTTTAAATGGATGCACTGGACTACTCCCAATATTCATTCAAGGCATAGCTTATAATTCAGCAATTTTTTCAGCAACAGTACTCCTACCTGGAGGATTATTAATAATCATCTTCAATATCATAGGTCCATTACTTACAAATAAAATAGGAATCAAAAAAGTCCTAATTTTGGGATGTATCATTTCAATAATAGGATTTGCAACAATGATGTTCTATACTCAGGATTCCTCCTTTGAATTTTTGACTATAACCCAATCAATCCGTTATATTGGTACAGGTCTGGCTCTGATGCCTGCTACAACATGGACTTTGACCATGGTATCAGATAAAGTTGAGGATGGAACAGCAGTCAACAATACATTAAGACAGATTTTTGCCGCAATCGGATCATCAATGGTAGTTGTTACAGTAGCTATCTTAGCAGGAGGTAGCATAGGCCACAATACCACATCAGTAACTGCATTCAATCAAACTTCACTAATCATGCTTATCCTTCATGTTATCATGCTAATACTAACCATCATATATATTGATGATAAGGATAAAATTGAAAAATCAATTTAAACACATAAACTCTTGAACAGTTTAACATCCACTACCAGAATTTATCAATAAAATTAACACCATGTTAGAATGAATAACATGACATTTCACATCCATCATCTGATTTTATAAGCAGTTTGTAACCTAAAGCCTAATCGAATCTTTATGCCCTTAGAACTGCTACAAAAGATATTATTATTCTGATAGAAATGCAACGGATACAGAGTATCTCCATATTAAAAAAAAATATGCCCCATTTATATTAAAGATTAAATAGTGAAGTAACAAAATCGATTTAAAAACCAAAAAAGGAAGTTTAATAAGAATACAATAAGAAACCAATCATATTCATGACAATAATTTTCAACAAAATACATCAAAAAAGAATTTAAAAAAAGAATTAGATATCCCTTATTTGATTTTAAGAGTATCTACTATGTTTGTAAAGTATGGTTCTGCTTGACTAAACAGTTGTGTTGGTGCTTGACTTAAAACCCTGAAGTAATGACCATTATGTTCTACCCAAGTATCCGTGTATGAAGTGTAAGTTACAGTGTAATTGAACTGGTGTGCTTTTTTACCATCAATCTCCAACTCTGAATCTCCAGTTAATATTAACTGTCCAGATCCATCCATCAACTTGTACAAACTATCTGATTTATACGCATTATCAAGAGTAATACCTTCAGGTAATGAATCATGTTTTGTAATTTCAGTTTTTACAATTGCCACATCAAACGCATTAGTTGAACTCGTATTAATTACGGCAGTTCCATTATCCGTTAATTCGTTCATATCACCCTCATAGTAACTGTATTGTGAACTATCTCCCGGATTAATTATAAGAGTGTTAGGACTTCCTGACAAGAATAGTGTTTTTAAAGCATCATCATAATCATATACCGTCCAATTTTTACTAAAATCAAATGACAAATCATTATCTTCAAAATGTTTCATATCACCATTTTCTGTAATATACGTTGGTGCCTTTATAAAAAATAATGCTATGCATACTATTGCCAATATTAAAAAAACTGGAGCTAAAATTCTAAGTTTCAATATCAATACCCCTCATTTATCTTTTTTATATAAATTAACATTATTTGAATCCATCGTTACTATTAATGGTCCAAAACGTGTGACATCTAATTGCCAAATAGCCTCCGGCATTCCGAGATCTAACCATTCAACTGAATCCACATTATTTATACTGCTGACGTATAATGCTGCACATCCACCTACAGCTGTTAAAAAAACTGCATTATTCCTTACAAGTGCTTCATGAGTTTTTTCATCCATTCCACCTTTACCAATAACAGCTTTAACACCCATATCCAATACTTCAAATTCATATGGATTCATCCTCATACTAGTTGTAGGTCCTACTGCAACAATTTCATAAGAACCCTCAACCTCCCGTATTATAGGACCTGCATGAAATAGTACCGCACCTTCCAAATCAATTGGTGCAGACTCTTCTATGATTCTCTTATGTGCACTATCTCTTGCTGTGAAGATTTTTCCAGTCAAATAAACTGTGTCACCCGCTTTTAGCTTATTTATATCTTCATCATTTAATGGTGTGTTTAATTCATATTCCAAAATTATACCCCATAAAATATTTTCTTAGTATTTATGAGTATCTATGTTATTCATTTATAATAAAATTATTTAATGATAAACATAGAAATATATAATATAATAATTAATGGGGAGCTAAAGATATGGGATTATCAGAGAGAGTAGTTAAACTATCAAAGTATATTATCACATTACCCAGCACAAAAATAACAGTATTTTTAATATTATTTGTAAGCATTTTAAGTGGGGGAATAGTTGAATGTCTAAGACCAAATTTGACCATGAGCTCAGTAATCTATGCATTTCTTGATGGAGCCGCCACAACATTCTTCCTAGTAGGTCTTACAACAATTGCATCAGGCGGATTAATACATACACTCATAAACCATTTAAATGGAAGACACATTAAAACAAAGCAAGCAATGTTCGTGGCTTTTACCACAATGCTAATAACATGCGTATTCTATATCTTAGGAGCAGTACTGTCACTAGTTATAGGCATTGATATAACCATGAACAGCTTTATGCTAGGATTACTATTTGGTTTTGCAGTTCAAACACTGGTGCTTTGGTCAACATCAAATATCCGGTTCCTACACGCACTTGCAATATCAATCATTCAACCAATACTTACAATAAGTATGCTTGTACTCATATACACTCTTACTGACTTAACTATTGCAAACGTTTACTCATTATACCTTAAAGCAATAATAGGAGGATTAGTACTTGCAATAGCAGTATTTGCATTTGTATCAGTTATAGAATCCCCAATAAGAAGCAATCTTGGAGTTGGAGGACTTGAACTGTTAAGTCTTTTCATTGCACAAGTTACCGAAGGATCAAACTCAATGGAAGAAGTCTTTAGCGAAATGGGAGAAAACATAGACACCATAGTATCACTAATAAGCTTTAAAACAAAAAATGGAATAAAAGCAAATTATATTTCACCATGTGTACACCCCGGACCTGTTGGAAACATTGGAGGAGGAAACCTTCCAACCATAATGGCAAAACAACTGGATGACTTCTCTATAATAGCACATGGAGCCGCAACACACGATTTTAATCCTGTTGCAGCAAAAGAAATCAACAAAATAACTGATGCAATTAAAGAAGTGCTCCCAACACTAAGTTACAACGATAAAGCATCCAAATTCCAAAGAGTACAATCAGATGATGCAAAAATTGGAATACAATACTTTAATGAAGGAGCAATACTATTAACTACCTTTGCACCAAATTCAGGAGATGACATAGATTATGGTGTAGGATTATCCATGATCTATCAAACAAAATACAAAACCAATGTAAAAGATGTTGTTCTAGTAGACTGCCACAACTGTCTAGAAGGAAACTATGAAAGACTGCTTCCCGGACATAACCGCGTATACCAAATAGAAAAAGCCATTGACAAAATCAAACCAGAAGAAATGTATCCAATCAAGATGGGCTATGCTTACAACCCATTAGATGAAATACCAATAAAGGATGGTATTGGTGAAAGCGGAGTAAAACTTATGCTCACAGAAGTCGACAACCAAAAAATGTTATACATAGTCTTTGATGGAAACAACATGAAAACAGGATTTAGAGAAAAACTCTTTGAAGCAATACAAGAAAAATATCCTGAAATTGATATGATTGAAACCATGACAACAGACACACACATGGTAAATACAATAAGTGGTGGAGGATTAACTGTAGGAACAAAACATGAGGAAACAATAATTCAGGAAGTGCTTAAATTAGTACCAGTAGCCATAAATGACCTGGAACCAGTTAGTGTTGCATCAGCTACTGCAAGGGTCAACATCAAAACCTTAGGACCAAACAACTCTACAGAACTTGTAACAACAATTTCATCAGTGGTATCGGTGAGTAAGTTACTTGCCCCATTAGTATTTATTGTAGCTGCAATAATTACAATAGTATGGATTTTCTAGAAAAATACTTCCACGTCCCTCTTTTTTTCAAAATTTCTTATTAAATAATTTAAACTATTTAATATAACAATGTATATATATTAACTAAAATGATAAATAAGAACATTAGTATAAGAAAATATATAACATTTGTATAAATATATTTCTACTAAAAAGGTGATTTTAAAATGGTAAAAACATTAGAAAATTTATCAAAAGCATTTGTCGGAGAAAGTCAAGCAAGAAACAGATACACAATGTATTCCAAAATTGCAAAAAAAGAAGGATACGAAAAAATTGCAGAAATATTCCTTATAACTGCAGACAACGAATTCCAACATGCAAAAGTATTATTTAAAATGATTCAAGAATTAAAAGAAACACAAGATTGCATTGACGTAGAAACAAGTGTAGGTTTCACATACGGAACAACAGCAGAAAACTTATTAGCAGCAGCAGAAGGAGAAAACGAAGAAGCAACCTCCATGTACCCAGAATTTGCAGATGTTGCAGAAGAAGAAGGATATCCTGCTATTGCAGCAAAACTAAGAAACATTGGACTAGTTGAATCCCACCACGAAGAAAGATACCGAAAATTACTTGCTATGGTAGAAGGAAAAACATTTTTCAACAGAGACACAGAAATTACATGGGTATGCAGAAAATGTGGTTACGTATACAAAGGAGAAAAACCACCAGAAGTATGTCCTATCTGTGAACACCCATCAAGTTACTTTGAATTATCGCAAGAAGATTTCTAGTACCACTAGAAACCTAACCTCCCAAATTTTTTTAATTTAATAAAAGGAGCTAATTATTATGGCAGATTTTGATTACACAAACATGATTATTTGTAAAAATAGTGGAAACATAATTGAACTAATCAAACCCGGAGCCGATGTTGATGTTAACGAGTTAACAGTAGTTGAAGCAAAAACTGAAGGCGAAGGTGGACCAAAACACATCCCTATCATTACAAGAGTAGATGACGGATACCATGTAAAAGTAGGAGAAGTTGAACA
This sequence comes from Methanosphaera sp., assembly GCA_017430835.1. The sequence goes on along the minus strand of JAFRMD010000089.1, from coordinate 36,997 downwards.
CCCAATGGATGAAGACCATTACATTGCATTAATTGAATTAATTGCTGACGGTCAAATACACAAACAATACTTAAATCCTGGTGACAAACCAGAAGCAACATTCAAAATCCCTGAAGCAGATGATGTTGAAGCTAGAGAATTCTGTACATTACACGGTCTCTGGAAAGCTTAAATTAAATCAACATCACCCCCTTATTTTTTAAAATACTATTGAATACAATGACAATTCAGTAGTAAGCGTAGAATTAATAAAAAAAGAATAGAAACAGCAACTTTATTTGCATTTGATTAAAATGAAGGTCTATCCGAACAAAATGCACCATTATATTCATGGTACTTGTTCTTGATGGAACATTACAGTTAACTATACAACAGGTTCAAATAATGAATATGCAACTAAAATAAATGCAACTGAACATTATTAATTACTAAATATAAAAAAAATGAAACACATGCAGTAGTTTTATTAATGAATGGAAAACAAGTATTTAAAAATCGGTTAGAATACTGTATTTCTTAACAGAAGAATAAAAGAAAAATTAACAGAGGAGATGAATAAATGAAAGCAGATTCAGTAAAAATAGCAGATGGAGTATACTGGGTAGGTGCACTGGACTGGGATGCACGTGATTTTCACGGCTTTGCAGTACCTGGAATGACATATAATGCATACCTAATATTTGGTGAAGAAAAAGTAGCACTTATCGACAACGTCTATGATGGATTCTTTGATGAAATGTGGGCAAGAATAGAAGATGCATTCCAAAAAGAAGACAAAGAAATAAGAATAGACTCATTTATAATTAACCACATAGAAAACGATCACATAGCATCAATACCAGACTTTCTGAAAAAATGTCCTGATGTTGAATGCTACTGTACACAAGCAGCAAGCATGGGTATTAAAAGACAACATCACTGTCTAAAAGACCATGAATTTAATGTAATCACAACAGGAGACACCTTAGACCTTGGTGGAAAATCATTCACATTTGTAAATGCACCAATGCTTCACTGGCCTGACAGTAACTTCACATTATACAATGAAGAAGGAATACTATTCTCAAACGATGCATTCGGACAACATATATGTGAAAGTAAAAGATATGACCTCGACGTAGATCCAGGATATCTGGAATTACATACCAAAAGATTTTATGCAAACCTAGTACAATTATCAGCAACGATGGTATTGTCAAAAGTAGCAGAAATGACAGAAGCAGGATACCTTGATAATCTAACCATGATAGCACCATGTCACGGCCAAATCTGGAAAGAACCAGGAAAAGTCGTCGATTTATATGCTAAATGGGCTAAAGGAGAAGCTGATGAAAAAATTACCATCATATATGAAACAATGCACCATTCAACCCAGAAAATGGCACATCAAATAGTAGAAGGAGTAATGTCCGAAGGTGTAGAAGCAAAAATGCACTTCATCAGATATGATCCAGAATCAGACATCCTTGCAGACATACTAGACAGTAAAGCAATCATTCTTGGAGTACCAACCATGATGAACAATCCGTACCCAAAAATCGGAAACCTCTTATCATACCTTGAATGTGTAAGTCCTGCAAATACGGGAGTACGTAAAAAAGCTGTTGTATTTTCATCCAAAGGATGGGCAGGAGGAGCAATACCTAAACTTACAACTAAATTAACAGAAGCAGGATTTGATGTACTGGAAGATGAAAGCATAGAAGAAATATACGTACCTGATGAAGATGACTTAGATAAATGCTACGAATTAGGTAAAAAAGTTGCACAAATGGTTAAAGAAGAATAAATCATTTCTTTTTAATCATATTACTTATTGACAGTTAAAAAATAGATGAAAAAATATAAGAGTTAACATTTAACTCTTAAATCTTTTATTTAATCTCCAAAAAATAGTTATCGAATTTTAAAAAAAGAAATAAAAAAATAGTAATTATTGATTTTGTTGTGCTTTTTCTTTCTGTTTTTCGTCAATGATATGTTCTATCATTGCATCAATAGTTGTTGTTACATCAATATTATCAATTACAGGTGTATCTTGTTTATCTGCAACATCAACAATATAGTCATGTGTTTTACGAATTGAAGAGAAATGTTTTAAATATCTTTTTAGAGGTCTTCTTGCCCATAATTGACGACATCTGGAATAGAACCTTCCCCTATGAATTTCTTCATCGTTTAAAGCTAATACAAACAGGTGTACATTTGGTGTGTTAAGTAATTCTTTATCGATAAAGCCGGGTACAATATGAACTCCTTCAATTACAATACTAATACCTTCTTTTATAGAACGTTCTATTACACCGGTTAATCCTACATTCACTGTGGATACGTGTTCTTTAAATCCAAGTAATGTTTTATCAAATTCAGGTGGTGCAGGAGCAGTTAATGCATTTTTTGCTGTGTAACTTGATTCAAATAATGTTGGACATAATTCTTTGGACACCATCTTTCTCATTACTTCCCTTATCATATCTGTACTTAGCAAGTTTTTTATTCCTAGTCTGTTTGCAAGTTCGAATGATATGGATGATGTTCCTATACCTGATGCTCCACCAATTAATATTATTAAAGGATCTTCTGATCTTCTTATTTCTTTCCATATTGCGTATTTTTTTGCTGATGCTGGATTTTCCTCTTTTAATCTTTCTTTTACTATCTCAATTAATTCAACTAATGTTATGATATTTTTTCCATCTTGTTTGACTGATTCTTCTATCTCTGAAGCCATTGTATAAGCTTTTTCAGAATCAATATCTGCTCTTTCGATTGATTTTGATAGAATTCCTTTTGAAAAAGGTTCTCTGTATTTTTTTCCACCAACAACTCCCTCAACTAATAGCATATTTTCACCACCTTTACTTGTTTAAAATTATATCAAGACATATTATACTGTTATTTATATTTAATTTATTATTTAAACCTTATTATTGAAAGAAGAATTAAATGAAATATAATTTAAAGAAGAAAAATAACAAAAAAATTAGACTATTTGCTATCATTGTATAATTAATTAGTAATATGATTTAAAATATAAATAATTAAGTTAAAAAATGAAAACAAAATTTCATCAAAAAAAAGTTGAAAAGAAAGTTAATTGTTTTTTTAGTTATATTGCTTGGAACATGTCTTTTGTTGCACCACATAATGGACATTTCCAATCATCAGGCAAGTCTTCAAATGCAGTTCCTGGTGCTATTCCGTGTGCTTCGTCTCCTTTTTCTGGATCATATGTCCATCCACATAACATACACTTAAATTTTGTCATTTTTATCACTCCAAATTAATTCTTATTTAGATATATAATTTTTTTAGTTAATATATTTAAAGATGATAATTATTATAAGATTAGTTTAGTTCTACGAATAAATTGTTTGACATTTCTTTATCTAACATCATTTCCTGACCATCTACCAAAACCTTAACAGGACCGTTTAAGGGTGTTGAATTTACCAACGTTATCTCTGTTTCTAATGTAATTCCCATATCCAAGAATTCTTTTAATTTATCATTATTACCGCGTATAAACTTTATTTTTCCAACCTGTTTTGGAAGCATTGTTCCAACAGCTACAAGATTTTCAATTCTTTTAGGAATTTCTTTTATATTTGGTATTTTTGAACATTCATAACAAGTTTGAATATTTAAATCGCAAACAGGAATTATATTATGGTCATCTGGACATTCATCAGGATATTCAAGTAATTGACATAGTTTTCTTTCTGCTTCATCAGATAATGAATGTTCCATTGCACATGCTTGTTCATGCAAATCTTCTATGTCTATGCCGAGTGTATTGTATAAGAATGTTTCTAGTAATCTGTGCTTTCTAACAATACTTCGTGCAATTTTATAACCTTTGTCTGTTAATTTTACTCCTTTATATTGATAATAATTCACATAGCCTTCTTCTTCTAATTTTTTTAGCATCTGTGTTACGCTACCTGGAGCTATTCCTAAATCTTTAGAGATTTCAGTAGTTTTGGCCATATCAGTTTGGCTTTTTTTGTAGATAGTTTCTAAATATTCTTCAATATTTTCACTAATATCTTTCCCATGCATTTTTAACACTTAAACCTTATTCCTTATAATAACCTATATTATTTAATATTAATTTTAGTAAATATAAATTTTTTTTATTGAATAATTTTTTTCAATTCCCTTCTTAAAAGTTTCCAATTGTTCACTCTTGGCAATTCATTTACAGTATAGATTTCTCTTGGAATCTTATATCTTGCCAAATTTTTTCTTGCATATTCCAGCAATCCTTCTTCATCATTCTGATTTTTCCATATTACTGCGGCTACAGGTATTTCTCCCCTATGTTCATGTGGCATGCTGAATATTGCAATTTCATCTACCGCATCATATCCCAATAATACTTCTTCCACTTCTGTTGGATATATTTTCCAGCCAGACATAATTATCATGTCCTTTTTACGGTCTGTGATGAATAATCTGTTGTCTTCATCTATGTATCCTATATCTCCAGATAAAAACCATCCATTGTCAAGAAATGATTTTTTGTTTGCTTCAGGTTTGTTCCAGTATCCCTTTGCTGTTGATGGTCCCCTTAGTGCAACTTCACCGGGAGTATTTGTGTCCAGTTCCTCGTCAGGGTTTTCGGTATCCACTATTTTTACTTCAGTAAAACATACGGGATGTCCAACACTTTCAAATCTATCAGCAAATGCGTAGTCTTCTGGTCTTATTACTGTTCCTGTTCCAATCACTATCGTTTCTGATGAACCATAGGCATTAAGTACTGCTATTCCATATTTTTTATAGAATTTTTTCCATATTTCTTTGTGTAGTGGTCCGCCTCCTGATACTATGCTTTTTACAGAGTACAACTTATTTCCCACTAATTCTGGATTGGACACTATTGAATGTATAACAGGTGGCATTCCCGTTGCATGTGTAACCTGGTTTTCATATATTATGTCCAAATATTCTGGGAATGTGTATGAATTTTTTGTAATGCATAATGCAGCCTTTCTTAATGCTGCTATTGCCCAAGATATTCCAACGTGTGCCATCGGATATATGCAGAACATTACGCTTTCATCAGTCATTTTTAGTACATCACATTCATTTTGTATTGCACTAAACCAGTTTCCATGAGTAAGCATTGCTCCCTTTGGTTTTCCTGTTGTTCCACTTGTGTATTGTAATTGACAAAGGTCATCCCATGAGGTATTAGTTGCTTCAAGTATTGGTTCATCCATATATTCATCAAGATTTGGAACAATATACGTGCCAATGTCAAGTTCATCTATTTCTTCATCGGTTATAATTAGTTTTGCACCTGCATCGTTGATGTAGTATTCTAGTTCAGGGATAGTGTTTATTCTGTTGGTTGGTATTGCTACTGCACCTATTCTCCAGATTGCCAAGAATGAAAAGAGGTATTCTGGTGAGTTTGGAAGGTAGATTAATACCCTATCTTCCTTTTTTATACCCAATTCTATTAATTTTCTTCCCAAATAGGATACTATGCCCAATATTTGTCTTGAGTTGTATCGTTTGTTTCGGTCAATATTATAGTAAACCGGCTTATTTAAACGGCAGGCATTTGCATCCAAAAATGTTGTGACATTAATCATTTTTTATTCTCTCATATCATTTGTTTATTATATAGATATGTGTTTTATAATTATAATAAATAATTAATAATATACTAATTATCGAATTTGATATGAAAAGAAGAAAGATTTGTTTTGATGAAATGTTTTCATAAATCTTGTATTTTATTAGGTATAGGATTATAAAATATTTAAAAGTAAAAAAGAGGGGAGGTTAATTATAGTATAATTCTGACAACCAGTCTACACTAAGGTATCTTTCACCTGTATCTGCCAATATTGCCACTATTGTTTTTCCTTTGTTTTCTGGTCTTTTAGCTACTTCAAGTGCTGCATGTATTGCTGCTCCGGAGGATATTCCTGCAAGTATTCCTTCACTTTGAGCTAATGCTATTGCGCCACTTCTTGCATCTTCATCTTCAACTTTAATAACTTCATCAATTATGTCCAGATCCGTTGTTTTTGGTACAAAACCGGGGCTTATTCCCTGAATTTTGTGTGCTCCTTTTTCTTCTCCAGAGAGTACTGCTGATGATGCTGCTTCTACTGCTATGACTTGGAAATCTTCTTTCAATGGTTTTATTGCTCTTGCAATTCCTGTTGCTGTTCCTCCTGTTCCTGCGGCTGATATTACTATATCCACTTTTCCTTCTGTATCTTCATATATTTCAGGTCCTGTTAGTTTTTCGTGTATGTAAGGGTTTGAAGGATTTTCAAATTGTTGCATGATGATTGAATTTTCTATTTCTTCATTTTGTCTTTCTGCTTCTTTTATTGCTCCAGGTATTCCTTCAGATGCTGGTGTTAATACGAGTTCTGCTCCGAATATTTTTACAAGTTTTCTGCGTTCTTCAGAGAATGATTCTGGTAAGAATATTTTTAGTTTGTATCCTTTAGCTGCAGCTGCAAATGCCAATGCTACTCCAGTGTTTCCACTTGTTGGTTCAAGTATTGTTGTATCTTTGTTTATTTTTCCACTTTTTTCTGCATCTTCTATCATTGACACTGCTACTCTGTCTTTTACACTGCTTACTGGATTAAATGATTCTACCTTCACCAGTACTTCTGCATCTATATCTTCTGCCAGTTTATTTATTCTTACTAATGGTGTATTTCCTATTGTTTCAGTTATATCGTTTGCTATTGGTTTTTTTAATATTTTTATGTTTTCTATTGCCATCTTTTCACTTCCTCTTTTTGTTTGGGTTTCTTTATTTTTTATTTTTAATCTTTTTATTATTTTAATAAATTGATTTTTTTCTTTTCTGTTTTTTTGTGAATATTTTTTAAAATAATTTTTATAACAATTGTTATATTTTTTATTAAAAAAATAATAACAAACTGCATTGTTATTTTAATTTATTCGCTATTTTCAATTTACATTATTATATTTATTTCCAAAGTTTATAAATATAACGATTGTTATATTTATTACTGTAAGATAAAAATAGAAAAAAATTAATAAAAAATAATATAAATATTTAAACAAGCTTTAAATGAAAATAAAAAAATATTAAATAAAAATCAAATTTACAAGAAGGACTAATAATGTTTGAAGGAATTAAAGAAGACATAAACACTGTTTTCTCAAACGATCCTGCAGCAAAAAGCATGATAGAAGTTATACTATGCTACCCAGGACTACATGCATTATGGTTTCATAAAATAGCACATTTCTTCTGGAAAAAAAATCATAAACTGCTCGGAAGATTCATATCACACATAAACCGATTTTTCACAGGAATAGAAATACATCCTGGAGCACAAATTGGAAAACGCTTCTTCATAGACCATGGAATGGGAGTTGTTATAGGAGAAACAACCATAGTAGGAGACGACGTACTTCTCTATAAAGGAGTAGTACTTGGAGGAACAAGTTTAGAAGCCAAAAAAAGACATCCTACCATAGGAAACAATGTAGTAATAGGAACCAATGCAATAGTTCTTGGTGATATTGAAATAGGAGATGACTGTAAAATTGGAGCAGGATCAGTAGTAACCAAACCAGCACCACCAAATTCAACAATAGTAGGTATTCCTGGAAGAACATTAGAATCAATTAAAAAACAAAGCAAACAGAAACACGACCTTGAACATGGAAAAATACCGGACCCAATTACTGACATACTAAACACACTCATTAAAAGACAGGAAGAATTAGAAGAAATAGTTTACCATGAAAACAGATCCGAAGAAGACAGAAAACTCATGTACAAGGAACTAAAAGAATTATCAAAGGAAAATGAAGATGAAGAATAAAAAACTTCATCTGAAATTTATATTTACACTTCTTGTCCCATCTGAAGAAACTACCCACCTAAATTCACTATTATAATACCAACCACTATTTTTATGAGTATACCTATGACTAGGATTACCATTGAAAGTCACATTACACGGAACCTCCACCTTAATAGTTTTATGACTATTATCAGAGAGATTTAATGTTGTTGAAAGATAATACCTGCCATCCTCACTATTACAATACAAGTATAAGTCACGTGGCAAATAAATACTAACAACTTTCCTAGATCCATCATCTAAGGAATAAATTAATTTTACATTCCCTGAAATTTCAGTCAGTGAAGATTTAACCTTAACCGCATCAGTCATATCCATTGTATCCTCAATGCTTGAATTAAGTAATGGAATTGATATAATAGACAAGAGGAGTAATGAAATAAAGAACAACAAAAGGTACTCCAATGATAATTGTCCCTTTTTATCCATTTAAATCAACTCCAACAAATATATAAATATGTTAAATAGATTACCTAGGAAAATAGTTATTAATAATCCCGTTAATATAAATGGAGCAAAGGATAATGATTTTTTAATAGGAATAACAGTTAAGTCTGAGTTTTTAATACGTTTAATATCATCAAAACTTAAACCGGCAACACTACTTTGAACAATCAATTTACCCTCATCATACCTTTTAAATGAATTTTCTCTAAAGGTGTATAATTCATTATTATAATAAATGGATTTGGATAATATCATTCCTTCCTCTAAATTATCAACATCGACATAATCGGTCAAGGCCTCTTTAACAATTCCGCTTTTGAAAATATTAATTGTTGTGATTACAATTAGAATTAACGTCAATTCTTCAAGATATATTAGGAAATTTGCCGTTAAAACTTGATAAGATAATACCAACAATGAAACAATTATGAGAACACCTTCTTTGCCAATAATCCTTGATATTACAAATGACAAAATTACTAAAAGTATCCATTTATAGATTATGAAATCTACATGTAGATAGTAAATTATTGCATAAGAAATAATCAATGAATTTAATGATAAGAAGACTTTATTAAATTCTATAGATTCTTGAAGTTTGACCTTTAAATAAGGCTTATTTTTAATTATTTCATAAGAAAGATAAATTAATATTAAAGGTACAACTGATACTAAGCTATTAAATATTACGATAAAAGTTGGAATTTTAAAAGACAATAAACCGACAGGCAACATATGATTTGCAAAATGATAACGTGGCAGAATATCCAGAAAGTCAGGTATAAACAGTGTGGATATCGCTGTAAAAAGTTTAACATCTCCACCTGCCCATACATTCAACCTCCAAAGAATATATGAGAACATAAATACTACCAAAATGGTTAAATAATAGAATATATCAATTTTTCCCATAATATAAAAGTATAAACTTGTTAATGACAATCCTAGGATTATCGTTGAAAATGTTAGTTCATTTGGTATTATCTGGCGTTTAACATCTGTATATGTTGCTATGATACAACATCCTATAACTATAATAATTGCTAATATTTTTATAATCGTTTCTAAGGTCATAACTTATTAAAAATTTGAAAAAAAAATTAGGGAAGGAGATTAAAATTTATTTTGTTTCTTATCTTTTGCAGCTTTAATGAAAGATTTGAATATTGGGTGAGGAGCATTAGGACGTGACTTAAATTCTGGATGGAATTGACATCCCAAGAACCATGGATGATTCTCCAATTCTATCATTTCAACCAAGAAGTTATCTGGAGATGTTCCTGAAATGACTGTACCTGCTTGTTCTAATGTATCCCTATATTCATTGTTTACTTCATATCTGTGTCTGTGTCTTTCGGATACTTCCAATTCTTTGTATGCATCATATGCAATAGTGTTTTCCTTTATTATACATGGGTATGCTCCTAGTCTCATAGTACCACCCATGTTATTAATTTTCTTCTGTTCTTCCATCATGTCAATAACTGGTGTTTGACAGTTTGGTTCAAATTCTGTACTGTTTGCATCAGGATATCCATTCATTTGAGCTATTGCTATGGTCATTGCATGTAATCCAAGGCAGATTCCGAAGATAGGAATATTGTTATTTATTGCATATTTTACTGATTCGATTTTACCGGTTATTCCTCTTTCACCAAAACCGCCAGGTATTAATATTCCATCATACTTGTTTAAAGTGTCAATGTTAAAGTTTTTATCGGCTTTTATCCAGTCAATTTCCACTTGAACTTTATTTGCTGCTCCTGCATGTTTTAATGCTTCTCTTATACTTATATATGCATCTTCAAGTTCAATGTATTTGCCTACAACACCAATTTTTACTTTAGGAGTTTCTATTTTTAAATCTTCAACAATTTGACTCCATTCATAAAGGTCTGCTTTATTCGGTATTTCCATACCTAACCTATCCAAAACAATTTTACCAACATTTTCTGAATACATTGTTAATGGTACTTCATAAATTGAATGGGCATCAGGCGTGTTTATTACTGCTTCTTTTGGCACGTCACAGAAGTGTGCTATCTTTTCTTTAAGTTTGTCATCCAACAGTAATTCTGATCTGCATACTATCATGTCCGGATTTATTCCAAGTCCCCTTAATTCTTTTGTACTGTGTTGTGTTGGTTTGGTTTTGAATTCTTTTGCTGCTTTTAGATATGGAACATATGTTACATGAACGAACATGCAGTTTTCATGTCCTTCCTCATTTTTTAGTTGGCGTACTGCTTCTATGAATGGTTGACTTTCTATATCACCTACTGTTCCTCCGACTTCAACCATTACTACCTCAGCTTTTGTTTTGTCGGCTACGTTTCTTATCATTAATTTTATTTCATCTGTTATGTGAGGTATGATTTGTACGCATGAACCGAGGTATTCTCCTTTTCTTTCTTTTTCAATTACGGATGAGTATACTTTTCCAGTTGTGATATTTGCTTTTCCAGATAATTCTGTGTCCAGGAATCTTTCATAATGACCTAAATCTAAGTCACACTCCATTCCATCATCTGTTACATATACTTCACCATGTTGATATGGATTTAGTGTTCCAGAATCCCAGTTTAGATAAGGATCTATCTTGATTGCTGTTACATTCACTCCATATGATCGTAATATTCTTCCTATTGATGCTGATGTTATTCCTTTTCCGATGGAACTTACAACACCACCAGTTACAACAATAAATTTTGACAAAATTATCAACTCTTCCCTAAATGTTATAATATTATCAATATAATTATTATATAATTAAACAATATAATAATTATTATTTTATAATATGTTCATATTTTAATATAAAACTTTGCAATTATTTATAAAATAATTAAGTATATCTAAATATTTATTATTATTAGTATTTAGTTTTAATCATCATCATTACAAAAAGAATGATAGAACTTTAAAAAAGGAAATAATAAAAAATGGATATACCCAACCATTTCCCTATAATAAACAAAAGATAAAAAGATTCCCAATTATATAAAAAAATAACGACATATCATCAATCATAAATATAAAAATACATTATATAAAAGTAACAATGAAAATAAATTAAAATGAAAAACTATTAATTATATCCAAAATTACTATTAAAATTTTACAACATATCTCATTTTATCTATAAATTTAAATAAATAAAAAGAAAAGTATAATTTAGCCCAATTACTTAAAAACTTTTAAATAATTAATGCCACATGATTATTAATTTAATACTTTTATGGCACATTTAAATAAAGTTAAATATCTATTTTTAACATTATTTAAGGTTAAATAGTAAAAATTTAATAATCAATACTTTTATTTTATTAACAAATAAAATAAATAATATGGAAAAAGTTAATCAAAATATAATTATGAAAGACTATGAGGAATATGCTGAATATTTAAAAGAAAAAAATATTTTTACAAAAAGCGTAAGCAATGCTTTTTTAACTGTATTAGTCTTATGGTTTTTAACAAAAAGAGATTATCATGGATATTCTTTAATGAAAAAAATAGATGAATTCTTTGATGTTCAGATAAATATTGGTTTAACCCGTAAAACACAAGCAAACAAAATTTATCCTCTATTAAAAAAACTAGAAGAAAATGATTTAATTGAAAGTTATGAAGGAACTCATAAAAAGAAGAAAGTTAAATTATACAAACTAGCTGAAGACGGTTTAAAATTGCATAATTTTAACAAGTTTATTTTCAATCAAAATTCAAAAAATGAATTATGGAATGAATTCTACTCTGATTTCAATATTCAAGACAATATTTAACTTTCACCAATTTTTATCATTTCACTAAGTAATGTATGACCGATAATGGTATCATATTTGCCGTTTGACATATCCTCTGAAAAGGCTTGGGTTTCATCAGGATCTTCTATTTTTGTACTGTAAATTGCAAATGGTACTGGAGTCATCGTATGAGTTTTTATATCAATTGGTGTTGGATGATCTGGAAGAACTGCAATTGTATATTCAGGGTCAATTGTTGGCAGTTCTTTGAATAATTTCTCAAGTATTATACTGTCAATATTTTCTATAGCTCTAATTTTTTCTGGTAAATTACCTTCATGTCCTGCTTCATCAGGTGCTTCAATATGTATGAATTGCACATCGTGTGTTTTTAATGATTCAAGTGCATAGTCAACTTTGTTTTCATAATTTGTGTCGAAGTATGCTGTTGCTCCTGGAACTTCTATAACATCAAGATTAATATACTTACTTATTCCCTTAAGTAGATCTACTCCTGTTATTGTTGCTCCATTTAAACCGTATTTTTCCGGGAAGTTTCCTATTACCGGCTTTGCACCTTGTCCCCATAGCCATATCATATTTGCAGGCAATTTTCCTTCAGATACCCTTTTTTGGTTAACTGGATGATTTTCAAGTACTTCCATTGAATCTTCCATTAGTTTGTTAATCAATTGTGATTTAGCATTTTCTGGTTTAAGAATATGTTCACTTAAATCTTGGCCTACAACATCATGTGGTGGTGTTGAAGTTAATTCTTCCATTTCTTTATCATCAATAACAAAAAGGTTTCTGTAACTAACTCCTGTATAAAATTTACCAAGTTCTGAGAAGTTTTCATTTAATGCCTTAATTAGTTCATCGGCTTCTTCTGTAGAAATATGGTCTGCAGTAAAGTCATTAATTTTACCGTCCTTTACGTTAATAAAATTTAATCTGAATGCTACTTCTGTATCGTTTAAGGTAACTCCTACGCTAGGTGCTTCTAGTGGTCCTCTTCCCTTTAACATTGAAGGGTTAAAACCCATTATTGAAGTATTTGCCACGTCTGAACCTGGTGTCATTCCATCAGGAACATTTTTTGCAAATCCTGTATAACCATTTTTTGCAATGAAGTCCATATTTGGTGTTTTGGCTTCGACTACTGGAGTTTTTCCGTCAAGTTGTTTTAATGGTTCATCTGCCATTCCGTCTGCTATTACTATTATGTATTTCATTTTTTTCACCAGAAAATTTTATTATATTTTTTTGTTGTTATTATATTTTTAAAAAGTAATAATTAAATTTTTAGTTTTACCTAAAAATCAATGTTTGTGTACCATACATTTGCAAAAGTTTCTACTGTAAGGTTCACCTGATATTTCCCAATCAATCAATTCATAGTTTTCATAAACTTCTATGATAACATCCCTCATCTCCATCATGGCAAGACCTATCAGATTTTGGCCTTTATAGGTGCCATCTTCTTTCTTTTCCAATCCCCATTCAAGATTGTCACTTGTAAATAATATTTCCTTGTCTTTTTTCGTTATCATTTCATTCATTAATCTTATATCAGTACTGATTTTATAGAATAAAGCATTTAAATATACTGTGTACTTTAATTCCTCCCATACATGTGCTGGCAAATCCTTAAATTCTTCCTTGGTTAATGTTATAATTTCTTCTGCTGAATGATATTCCCTGTTTCCTATGTGAATATGTGCTGAAGTATCTTTAAGAATTACATCATACATTAATACTGGATTTTGAGTATTATTAAAGTCAATATCATATTTTGGTTTTCCATCAGGTCTCCATAGTTTTATGAATAATGGTTTTAGTGATGATTTTAAGAATTCCCTTGTTTCTTTGCTTAGCTTGTCTGATGCTTCAATATCATCAGAGAATGTTGGAGATTTTGGAAATATTTTCAAGTATTCATCTTCATCACTTATCGTTTCCTTATATTTAAGTAAATATTCTGCACCAGAACCATCCTTCCAAAAATCTGATTGTTTAGGACTGGTTGGATATTTTATCCATGGTGGTGCCAAGTAATTTGAATTATCATTTTGCATAATTATCACTCTTTAAATAAGAAAAAATTAAAAATATTTTGAGAATTTTTTATTAAAGTTCTTTAAGAAAAAAAGATTAGAAGCAGAAAAAAATATATTTTATGCTTTTCCAATATTGATTATGTCACTGAGTAAAGCTGCTGCTGTTTCAATAGAACCGGCACCAACACCTACTACTGTAACATCATCTGATAAATCTGTGCTGAATTTAATTACATTTAATGTACCGTTTACAGCAAATGGAGAACCTTTCTTTACTAACATAGGAGCTACTGTGAGTTTTCCATCTTTTGCTTCAGCAACTAATTTTATAAGATATCCATCTTTTAATGCAAGTTGTACTGCATTAGATGTTATATCACTAATTCCATGTAATGAAACGTCTTTAAGTGTTACATCCCACCCCATAAGAGAATTTGCTATGATAACAATTTTACAAGCAGCATCATATCCTTCAACATCTTGGAAAGGATTAGTTTCTGCAATACCTAATTCTTGTGCTTCTTTAAGAGTAGGTTCATAATCTGTTCCTTCATTAGCCATTCTGGACAATATATAATTTGTTGTACCGTTAAGAATACCTTGAACTGATTCAATTTGGTTTCCTGCAAGAGACTCACGTGCAGAGTTTATAACCGGCATCGTTCCACCAACAGATGCTTCAAAACGGAATTTGACATTGTTTTCACGTGCTGCATCTATTAATGTTTTGAAGTTTAAAGCAAGAGGTCCCTTATTTGAGGTTACAACATCTTTCTTGTCATTCATAGCTTTAAGAATGTTGGATTGTGTAGGTTCACCATCATCAATATTTGTTGGTGTAGCTTCAACCAAACAATCATAATCTGCCAAATCCATTACTTCCAAACCGTCAACACCACTTACTCCAAAATCAGGATAATTCATTATTTTTCCAGTTTCTTTTTTAGTGTCCAGTGCCAACTGTAAGTCAAGGCCTTCAGAATTGATAGCAGCTCCTGAAGTATCAGATATGGCTGTGATTGATAAATCAAGCTCGTATCTTTCTATTAATTCATCATGTTTCATGAGTAGAACTTTTGCAAGTCCTTGACCCACTGCCCCAAAACCTAAAAGGCATAATTTCATTTTCTTAATAGTCATCGAAAAACTCCTTAAATCTCCTTAATTAATAGTAAATCGTCATCATCAGCAATTTTTTGAATAGTACTTATTGTTTCTTGACTTTTATTGTTTCTTGTTTCAATGACTACTTTACATACTGATTCCTGAAGATCATTTCCAATGTTTAAGTCAATACTTGATATTTTTACATCATCCAAATCATCAAACTTATGGATTGTTTGCATAATGTTGGTAGTTGGAAGATTTCCTAGTAAAAGGAATGTTTGTTTTTCCTTTTGTAAAACCCCATCCACTTCAACAATATCAATATTTTGTTCCTTAATTACATCAATTCCACGTTTAAGAACATCTTTAGAACCGTCAAGGGTAAAGTATACTGGTATTTTACCATCTGCAGTTCTGTTATCATGTTCATGAATAATTGTGGATATGTTTGCACCTAAACTGGACAGTGGCTGTAGAATATTTAACAACTGTCCTGGAGTGTCTGGTACTTCTACTAATAATTTTAATCTCATTTCGTCCATTTCCCTTTTTCTGCTACTACACTATTTTGTTTATCAACATGTGCATTTCTTAAAATCTTTTCTGGATTTTTAGCTACTTTAACATCTTCTCTTGTTCTGTTAAGATTATCCACAATGTATTGAGTTTCTTCTAAATCAGGAATTTGTTCCAATACATCTGAAAATTTATTTAATATAATTTCTGCTTCTTTTTCAATTTCCATTTATGAATGCTCCTAAAAAATTTATCATATTATAATATATTATTGTAATTTAATCTGTTTTTTTTAATTTAAATAACTATTGTAAAAAGAGTATAGATAATTTTTTCATGAAAATATGGATGTCTGACAATTTCATACAAAATTTAAATATGCTTAAAATATTATTTTAAAATCATTCAACATTCATAGTTTTCAAGGAATGTTTTATACTGTTCTTTTTTTATTATTTTTTTCCTAATTATTTTATCAATACCCGTTCCATATTGGGCAGCCTTTTTTGGCCTATATGCAATATATTCAGGTACTCCCAATTCATATGCAGCATCACGTAGTATATGTTTTCTAAGATTATCATTATCTGATTTTAACATGTATTCTGTTGGCACTTTTGAGGCTGTTTTTATAACATGTTTATCTAGGTATGGTACTCTTAATTCCATACTGTTTGCCATTGTTGCCTTATCATCACGTTCAAGGTTAACATGATACATGTTATTAAGGTCGTATGTTAATTCTCTTGTCAATTCTTCTGGTTGGTTGTACTTGTTTTTGTACCTATTATATCCGGCAAATAGTTCATCTGCTCCTTGACCTGAAAGAATAACTTTTTGATTGTCTTTTTTTGCTAATTTGCTTGTAAGATATATTGTCATTCCCACTCCAACCTTCATAAGGTTAGTGTCTTCGATGATTTCTATTGTTTTAAGGAAGTTTTCTTCTACTATTTCCCTGTTTATTACTTCATATTTTAGAGGCAATCCTAATTCTTGTGCTGCTTGTTTTGCAAATTTCATGTCTTGTGAGTTTTCAGTTCCTATCGTGTAAAGTGTAGTGTCTATTCCTGCTTTTTTAAGCAGTTCTGCAATTAATGTACTATCCACTCCTGCAGAAAACAATAATGCTACCTTGTCAAGGTTTCTTATTCTCTTGTTTACGGCATTTGTAATGTTTGTTTTAAGTTCTTCCTTTAATGATTCGTATGATATTTTTTCTGGTTTTCTTTCATATTCATCCCGTATTGTTATTATCTGGTTGTTGAATATTGCTTGTGTAGGTTTTAAAGTGTTTACATTATGGTTTATTTCCTGTAATGCTTTTTGTTCCGATGCAAATGCAAAGGTATGCTCATTTGACGTATAATATACTGGTTTTACTCCAACCTTATCCCTTATTACCATGAAATCCTCATTGTCTGTTATGCAGAATGCATAGTCTCCATCCAGTAATGGAAGCATTTTCAATACTGCCTCTTCAAGATTTCCCTTGTATTCTTTTTTTATAATTTTTAATATGATTTCACAGTCGGATTTCGTATTTAAATCCTTTATGTCATATTTTTGGATGAGATTATTATAGTTGTAAATTTCTGCATTTGCTATTAGTGTCAAGTTGTCCATTTGTAAAGGTTGTATCTCGTTTTCTCCCACTATTGACAATAAGTTATGTGCAAGCACAAATTCTGATTCCGGAATCTCTTCTATGTTATCATGTTTTATTATATTGTTTGAAAAAATTCCTTTTGCGTCTGGTCCTCTGTGGTTCAGAATTTTTAACATGTTTATTGCATGTTTTTTTGCAAATTGTCCTTTAATTCCTATTATAGAACACATGTAACTATTTCCTGTAATTGTTTATGAAAAATTAGTTTTTTTAAAAAGATAGTCAATAAAAAAATAGGGGATTAGATTTTTTTTGAACATTCTATTGTTTAGATTACCACATAATTTAATAATAGAATCCATACTGTCATCCATGAAAAATAAAACGGTAATACTCCATTCATTATCCATGAACCTAAACCTATTTGATCTCTTCCGTATTTTTTCTCTGAATATTTTCCTAATCCATACACAATTATTACTGAAATTACTACACCAACAAATTCATTGGTTATTGGCAATAATCCTTTTACAGTGAATAAAAATGAGATTACGCCTGCAAGTATTCCAGCAATAATGTGTTGATAGGACATTATATTTACTGCTTCCATTATATCAACTGTTTATGTTATTTTATTCCCTTTTATTAATACTAAATAATTATTTATTTTAAATCATTAATATATTTTTACTATTTCATATATTTTTCATATATTCTCAAGTATCCTTCAGCCATTTGTCGTGTACTTTTAAATTGTATATCCGGTATTTGTTCTGCTACTTCCAAATATTTATTAGGATTCTTGGATATTTCAATTATTTTATTATAGGCTTCTTGTGGATTATTTTCTATGAAAAATCCTCCACCATGACGTTTTACTCTTTCACCCAATGCTCCTATATCCAATGTAATTACAGGTATTCCACAACTCCATGATTCTGTTAGTGTATGGCAGTAGGTTTCAGGCCATATTGACAATAATCCTATGAAATGAGGATTAATTGAATGAACTTCCTTACAATATTCACTACGTTTATAGTATCCATGATACGTTCCTACCTCTTCCAGTTGGAAATCTTCCCTAATGTTTCCCATGTAATGGAATTCCAGTCTATCTTCAGTGTCAACTTCCTTGATTTGCTTTATGAGTTCTCCACCCTTGTTATAATTTATATGTCCAGGGAAAAGTATTCTGATTTTTTCATCTTCACTAAATTCAGGTAATTTGATC
Source organism: Methanosphaera sp. (assembly GCA_017430835.1). Next base: position 18,395 of record JAFRMD010000089.1, on the reverse strand, counting down.
TTGTCTGGTGTTTTCAAATCACGTCCATGTTCTATTATCTCAAATTGCCTATTTTTTAGTTCCGGATAGAATTTTGTGTATAATTCATATGCAGATTGTGATGTTGTGACAAAAGCGTCACAATAGGTGAACATTTCTCGCACATATTTTCTCCATTTTTGCACGAATGTTTTAAGCATTGGTACATTAAGTCCCGCATTTACCATACATTGTTCGTCATTTTCATCATAATGTGTGCATATTCCTCTACAATAATTGTGTTTGTCATCTATCAGGCAGTGGGATGGACATATGTAATAAAAATCATGGAATGATAATATTACAGGTATTCCAAGTTTTTTTGAAATTTTTGGAAGGTCAAATGTGTGTCTGATAAGGTGTCTTATGTGAACAATGTCTATTTTCAGTTTTGCAAGAACGTTAAAGTATACCCGTTCGAATCCTCCATCATAAGGGTATTTGATTGAATACTTATAAATGCCCCATGAAGCCATGAAGTGTAAATGTTTCTTAAATTCATCATCTGATTCAACATTGGAATTTTTTTCCATGATTAATTCTTGTTTATTGTACTTGAATAGTTTAAATTCCTCTCTTCCTGCAGTTAAGAGGTATACTTCCATGTTTTCATCCACATGCTTCATTAATTCTATGCTGGTATGTAGTGTTCCTCCAGTTCCTTCATGTATGACATATAATATTCGTTTTTTGTCGAATTTTTTGACATCATCTGATTCTAATGTTCTGCCTATGCGTTGTCTTATTTTCCTATAGTCTATTGCATTTACAAACTGGTTTACCTTTGACTTGTATGTTGGATGTTTTTTATCCAAATACATCCTGTTTTTCATTATCAGTTCATCCTTTTCATCAAGGAATGATACACTTCCTTTATGGTATATGTAAGTGGAAGTGTCCACAACATGTTCCCATTCCTTGTTAGACAACCTCATGGAAAAGTCGTTTTCTTCCCCATATCCTCTACCAAAGTTTGTATCAAAGAATCCTACGGCATAGATTGCTTCTCTTTTTATGTACATACAAAATCCGTTTGCAGTTGGAGTGTATATTTCTGATAAATCATCCATCTTTTCTATGATGTTGGCTGTGGATATTAGTCCCAATTCGGGATTTATCTCATTTCTTTCATCAATATTTGGAACACTGAATGCTCCAGCATTGTTTGAAATTGGTGTTACTGTTGCTATTTCATGGCGTGAATATGCTTTGGCTTTTAGTTTCTGTAGCCATTTGGGTGTTACTTCCGTGTCACTGTTTAAGAGCACCACATCAGATTCCGTTTGTTCAAATCCCATGTTAACATTTTTTACAAAACCCTTGTTTGTTGTGTTATGGATTACTTTTATGTGTTCATATTTGCTTTCATAATCATCCAATAATTGTTTTATTCTAATATCTGGGCTGCAGTCATTGATTAACAGCAAATTATATGGTATGTTGGTATATTTCAGCACACTTTCTATGCATTCGGTCGTTTCCTGGTAAGCATTATATATTGGTATCACTATCGTAGTTTTTTCATCAAAAGCATTTAATATACTGTTTACTTGACCTTGAGCATAATTTAGTACTCTGAATTTGTCTATTGCATGGTTTAATCTTTGGAAGTATTCATTTTTGAAGTAGAATATTGGACTTTCCTCATATTTGAATTGATTTTTCCAGCATGCGTAATTGAAGCTTAATTGGTCACGTCGGCTATGATTTATTATTTCATCATACCAATCTTCCATGACCTTTATTACTTCCTTGTCGTTATGATTTCTGAATAGTATTCCACTTGCTACCAATCCGTTATGTCTTGGATATTTTTCTTTCTCGTATTTGTTTATTTGTTTTGTGATTTTTTCCTGTGAATCCTTTTCCAGTTCAATACAAGATTCTGCTTCATCATATAAACAGTCTCTAAGGTCGTGTTTTATTGCCAGCAACTTGTTTTCTTGAGAATACCTGTTAATGTAATGTTTTAGGTCTCCTATTATGTCAAAGTTTGCATCTATCCATATTGAGTAATCATAGTCTTTCAGGTACTTATGTGGCAAAATCTTATATCTTCTTGCTCTTCTTACTTCATCAAGATTTAAATCTTCCATTTGAACTATTTTCCAAAACTCTGACTTTAGGTTTGGATTGTCTGTGAAACATATGTAGTCAAAATCATCATCGATAACGCTTGGAGTGTTTAATTCATCATAACTGCCAGTTAGTGCTGTGTAAACAACTATTTTATTGTTTTTCCAATCAATATCTGATGATTTCTTTTCTATCAAATCATCCAATGTATTATTCGGATTCAGTTCTTGTTCAAACAATTCCTGGAAGTTCTTATGTGGGATTGTTGCTTCGTATAATGTTTTAATCTCCAGGTATGGTGCTAGTTTAATGAATGATGAAATTGGTTGTAAGTATGGTTGGTAGAAATCCTTTACGTATTTTACATACATTAAATCAATTTTGGCATTTACTATCATGTTGAAGAATGCTTTAAGGTAAACGTCGCTATCCCATTTGTGATTGAGTGAATGTGAGGTTATTGTAATGAAGTTTAAATCAACATACTTGTACAAGTGCAGTTCATCAGAAGTTATTGTTAATACGAACATGTCATAGATTAATGACAGGTCATAGAAATCTTCCTGGACATTGGGCATATCATTTTCTAAATCCGTGACTACAAGTATTCTTTCAGGTTTTTTATGGAATTTTGTGTTCTGAATTTTTTCTAAAACGTTCCTTGTATTCACTGAGTTTAAGAATATGTTCCAGTCATGTTCCAAGTTTCTATGTTTGCTACTTAGTGTCTTTTTATCATTTATTTGAAGTTTTCCTGTGTTGGCTTCGGTTGATGAAGATTTATTTTTATGGTATACTAGTACTGAGTCGTTTATTATGTTTGTCCAACCTTTTTTTCGAGCCTGTTGACAGAAATCATAGTCTGCACCGTAACCATACTTGAAGGACTCGTCAAATAATCCAACATCTTCTATTGCTTCTCTTTTAATATATAAACAGAATGCGTTTCCTATTGGGCTTTCCATGTAATCATATGATGATATCTTGTCCAATTGACTTGATTTCTTGTTTAATGCTTTTTGGGTTGTGTCTTCCAGTGGAATTGATAAGTCGGATGAGTTTGACAGTGGTGTTACTGTTGCAATTTCATCCTTGGAGTATGCTGACAAGATAAGATGTGATAGCCAACGTGGCGTAACCACAGTATCATTGCTTAATATTACAACGTCACCTTCTGCAATTTCCATTGCCATGTTAACACACTTTACAAATCCTAACTTTTTTTTGTTTCTTAGAATTTTGATGTATGGACTGTTTGATAATCTTTCCAGTAATGTATTCAAGTTTTTATCGTTGCTACAATCATCGACAAGAATTAATTCATAGTCTATGGTAGTGTATTGCAATATGCTTCTAATACATTCACATGTTTGTTCATATGCATTGTATAAAGGCATTATGATTGATACTTTCTTATGTAGTGCCGAGTAAATTATTTTAGATCTTCTTTTAGAGTATTTGGTGTCTACTTCATCAAAATCATTTGTCGCCATGTATGCATTTCTGGATTCGTACTTGCCCGTTTTGAGGAAATGGTATAATGGATTATATCCTCTTTTTTGCACATCATCATATCTTTCAAGATATTTTGAGCTTGAAAAATACAATCCAGGGTCTCTACCTTTTTTTGCACCGAACAACATGTAATGAATTATTGGATCCAAATCCTTTTCAACTACTTCCGGATTATGTTCCAGGTAATATCTTTCATTAAAAAGAATGGACTTGTATAAAAAATCATATGTGTCTACGAATTCTACCCCATATTCTTCCTTTAATTCTTCAAGGTCGTATCTGTCTCTTCTATAATACCTGTTTTCATCATAACCAAATTTTATAAAGTGTAATAGCGGATTATTCCCTGATCTTTCCACGTCAGTATTGTATTGTAAGTACCATTTTGGGTTAAAGTACTTGCTTGTTGGTGTCAGGTCTTCAAAACCTCCATCAAGGAAGTGTTCTATTGAATCATCATATTCATCTACATCCGGGTTATGTTCTTGATAATACTTTCTGTCGAAGAAAGGACTGTTTTCCAGTAACATATAGTCCTTATAGAATTGCATTGTATGTTCTTTTCTATTATGTTCCTCTTCCTTATGGTAATCTTCCTGTTTATTGTAATATATGTATAATAGTAGTGGATTTATTTCATTTGTTTTAATGTCATGCTTTTTTATGAATGTTTCTATATCAAAGTTTTCGTTGGGATTAAGGTAATCCTTGTATCCTATTTCCATGAAATGTTCGAGTGGGTTTGTGTCTTCATCTATTTCATATGATTTCCGATAATATTTTTTATCAAAGTAGTTTGAATCCCTGATAATCATGTATTCTATTGAATCCTTTAGTTTTAGCTGTTCAGGTTTTGTTTGTGTGGCTATTGTGGTATTTTTTTCCAGGTATTTGTAAAGTCTTGCATCTTTTATGGTTGAATCGCTTTTAAGGTCATGTATTTCTTTGATGTAGTCTAGGACTATGTTTGTATCCTTTAAGGTGTAATCGTTTACGAACCATTCTTCTTCGAATAAGTTTAGTTCTTTAATTATCCTGTATTCCTGTGAATCCTGTGTATTTGATGCTATTTCTTTAGAGTATGGTGGAATTGGTGTTTTGTTTTCATTTATTCCATTCAATAAGTAATCAACCAGGGGGTTTATTTGTGTTTTTCTTATTTCCGGTTTTATTGTCAAATACCATTTTGTACTGAATTTTGTACTTGGATTATATTCTTCCTGGCATCCTTTTCTAAGATAATGTTCAACAGGATCTGCCGTATTTTCTAAATTGTATGTTCTTACATACCAATCCTTATCAAAGTATTCGGATTGACTTATTAAACGATAGTATGGTGTATCTTTAAGGTTGGTTCCAATTTTTAGTCCTGTGAAGTCTGCAACATCATTTTCCTGAATCATCTGCATTAATGCTGATAGCTTATCAAGAGTGGACATGTAATAATTGTTTTCCTGTGTTAATTGGCTGATAGTTTCCTGTTTTTTTGTCAATGCTTTTTCCAGTGAAGATAATGTTTCTTCATAATCTTCCAATTGTCTGTCTGTTTTATCTGCTTTGTCGTTTAATTGTTTATTGTTTATTAATAGTTTTGTGTATTCTTCAAAAATTTCCTGATAATCTAGCTGTGCATCACTTAAATCGTATTGCAGTTCCTTGTTTAATTTTTTTATTTCTTCAGTTACGTCTTTTAGATTACGTACTTCTTTTCTTAGATTGTCCCTATTTTCTTCCAAATCCAAAAGGTAATCCTGTAATTCTAGAAAATCCAGTTTGTTGAAGTTTTTGGATGTATTTTCTGAGATTAATTTTAGATAATAATCTAAATTTTTTTCATTATTTTCAGTTATTTTAACCACCATACTAGATATATTGTTTGAATATTATTTTTTGGATTAAAATAATATTAATTTGTTATCCTGAAAAATCATTTATATTATTTATTAATATATTTTTTAAAGAATTAATACTTAACTAAAAAAGATTGTGCTAAAATATTGGGAGTAGAAATTTATTTTATTAAACTATTTGAAAAATTTGAAATTTGGAGGAGAAAGAAATTTTAGTGTTTTCTTGTTATTTTTTTAATTTGATTCTTACGTTTTCACACCATTTATATAGCAATGATTCTAAAGCTCTTTCGTTTGATTTTATGAATTCTGATGAAATGTATTTTCCTGTTGATGAAACATATGTTGGTATTCCTATTCGTTTTGCCACTTCATGTAAGTCAAATGCGTGACCGTTAGGGTTTTCAACATTTACTTCATCAATTTTTAGAATATACAATAAGTTAAGGTAATATGTTTTATATTCCTTTAAGAGTCGTATCTTGTCTGTTTCTGTTAAAACCCAAGTATTCAATAGATTTAAATTGTTTGTGTATTCATATAGTTTCAATTCTTTCTCGTTTGTTGAGAGTATGTACTGTTCCTCTCCTTCAAGTGAATTAATTGTTTTAATGAGATTTTCTATTTTTTCATCATTTGTCAAATAAAGTATTCTTTTTGTGTCAAAGCTTTTTGCCTGTTTTGAATTCAATGTTCTTCCAATTTTTTCACGTTTTTGTGCATAGTGTATTGACTCTACCATTAAAGACACATTGTTTGAATAATCCGGATAGCGTTGATCCAATAATTGTCTGTTTTTTTCAATCAGTTCATCTTTTTCTTCATTGAATGATACGCTGCCCTTATGATAAATGTATGTGGACAAGTCTATGACGTGTTTCCATCCATTATTCACTAATTTCATACAAAAATCGTTTTCTTCCCCGTATCCTCTGCCAAAGACTTCGTCAAAGAGTCCTGCTTCATCTATTGCTTTTCGTTTTATGTACATGCAAAATCCGTTAGCTGTTGGAGTGTCGATTGTGCTTGTGTCATCAATTTTTTCAATTATATTGGCTGTGCTGTTCAATCCAAGTTCGGGATTGATAGGATTATCTTCATCCAATTCTGGGACACTGAATGCTCCCGAATTGTTTGATACTGGTGTTACTGTTGCTATGTTCTTTTGTGAATATGCTCTTGTTTTTAGTTTTTCAAGCCATTTAGGTGTTACAATCGTATCACTGTTTAATAATACAACATCAGCATTAGACTCCTCTAATCCAATATTTATAGATTTTACAAAGCCCTGATTAGTATTATTGTGTATTACTTTAACGTTTCGTGATTTGTATGATTCTAGCAATTCCCTAATCTTTGAATCAGTACTTGCATCGTTTATCAATAAGAGTTTATATGGTATTTTAGTATTTTCTAAAACACTGTCGATACAGTTTTTCGTTTCTTCATATGCATTATATACTGGAATGATTATTGTTGTTTTTTCTCTAAATGAATCCATTACATTATTGGTTGATTCTTGTGAGAATATTAGCTTAATTTCTTCTTTTAAATGTTTTTGAAAGTATTCATTCTTTCTAGGATATATGTCTGCTAATGCATAGCTGTCCCCTATTTGTTCATGGTTTTCCGGAAGATTTTGTAGTGATTTGATTGAATTTTCATCATTAGTTGAAAATATTATGTCTGTATTTATGTTATCATCTTTTCTGATAGTTAAAAACTTTTTATCTTTCATGTATTTGTTTATGAAGTGTTTTAAGTCTCCGGTTATGTCATATTTAGAATCTATCCATATAAGGTTTTCATATTCTGGAATATATTTTTTTGGATTGAATTTGATGTCTTCAATATCGACATTTTCCAGGTATTTGATTTCCCATTGATTGGATTTTAATTTAGGATTTTCAGAAAAACAAATGTATTTGAAATCGTCATCGATGAATGAGGATGTTTGTATATGATTTTCATTTGTAAAAGTGTAGATTACATTATTTTTATCCTTGAAATCTATTAATACATTGTTTTCTTCAATTAAATCATCCAATTTTCGTATTGGATTAAGTAATTCTTCAACATGTTCTACTAGATTCACATCTTCTGCTTCATCTTCGTTGATGTATTCAATTTCCAAATAGTCCGTCATTGTAGTAAATATTGACAGCATGTCATTTTCAAGGTATTCCTGTGTGTTTTTTACATAGACCAGATCAATTTTCAGGTGGTTTAGCACGTTAAAGTAGTATGTGAAATAATCATCGATTGTCCATGTATCATCAATTTTCCAGAATTTAAGTGTTGAAAATATATCATTGTCATATGAAAGTACTTGTATCTGTTCGGCTGTTAATTCGAGAACAAAGGTATTATATTTGCCGCTTAATTGTTTGAATTTTTCATCAATTAGTGTTTTGTTGTCACATCTTGTTGTCACGTACAATATTCTTTCTGAGTCCTTGTATGCCTTTAAGGTTTTTCTAATATTTTCCAGGGTATGTTTGACTTCGACGGAATTGGCAAATACGTCCCAGTCTCTGAATATGTTTTCATGTTTCTGCTCTAAGAGTTTTCTATTATCAATTTTTAGTTGATTGCTTGTTTCTTCAGAAAATGATGCGTGCCTTTTATGATATACAAATACTGAATCGTTTCTTATGTTACGATATCCTGCTTTTACTGCTCTTTGAGTGAAATCTGATTCTTCACCGTATCCTCGTCCAAAATCTTCATCAAATAGACCTATTTCATCGATGACTTCCCGTTTTATAAATAGGCAGAAACCGTTACCGGTAGGGCTTGTAAGATATCGGTAATTTGATAACTTGTTTAGCTGATAAGCGTTTTTGTTAAGGAATATTTGATCTTCCAGTTCTCCAAGTTCTGGTATGGATATATCCGAAGCGTTACAGAATGGTGTTACTGTAGCAATGTCATCCTTTGAATATGCAGAAAATGTTAGATGTGTTAACCATCGTGGAGTAACTATTGTGTCACTATTCAGCAGCACTACATCATTTTCTGTAGTTGTTAATCCCAAGTTAACATTTTTTACAAATCCCTGATTTTCCTGGTTTCGTATAATTTTAATAAAGGGAATATTTTCGAGCATATCAAGCAATTGGCTTATCCTTTTGTCAGTACTGCAATCATCAATCAATACAAGTTCATAGTCCACATTAGTGTTTAATAAAACACTTTGTATACAGTTGCAGGTTTCCTCATAAGCATTGTATATTGGAATTATCACTGATACTTTCTCATGAAGCTGTTGGTAAATGTCTTTACAGCGAACAGGAGATTTTAATGTTCCAAAAAAGTCCAACACGTCTTCTCTGGCCGAGAATATTTTCCTGTTTTCCTTATGTCCGACTGTAATATAATGGAATAACGGGTTTATTCCAGCATCCTTTACATCAACGTAGAGATCCAGGTACTTGCTTGTTGAAAAATGAATGCTTGGATTGAATCCTTTATCTGCTCCTATTAATATGTAATGAAGTATTGGATCAATGTCTTGAGCATTTTTTATTTGATTATTGTTTAGATAATATTCCTCATCGAAGTACTTGCTTTTATATATTGCATCATACATTTCCTTTATTTTAGGATTTCCGGTGATTTTTGCAATGTCCAAACTACTTAATCTTGCTCTTCTGTGAATTCTGTTTTCTTTTTTGCCGTTTGTGATAAAATGTACTAATGGGTTTAGGCCTGCACGCTTTACATCACCATTATGTTCAAGGTAGAATTCAACATCAAAATATTTGCTTGTCGGATATTTCTCTTCGCATCCGTTTATTAGGAAATGTTCTATTGGGTCTTCATAGCTTTCAATTAGGGGATTGCAATTTACGTAGAATTCTTCATCAAATAATTCTGAATTTTTTATCAAGTTATATTCTAGGCTGTCCTTGATGTTGTGGTTATCTTTTTCTGTATTGATTTCCTTTTTATTACCTTTTTTTTCAAGGATGTAATCTATTATTGGTGGAATATTTGATTTTTGTATTTCAGGGTGTTTTTGTATATAATCTATTGAATCAAAGGACCTGTTTGGGTTATAATTTAGGAGGTATCCTATGTTTAGGTAATGTTTTACTGCATCCGTTTCTTTTTTGTCTGGAAGATATTGTTGAATGTACCATTCTTTATCAAATAATAATGATTCGTCGAGAATTTTATAGTATGGACCTGTTTTTATGTCAACATCAATGTTTGATTGTTTAACATCATCCAATGAATCCAGTATCATACTGGTCTTATATGATAAATTCATTAAATTCTGTTTTTCTTGTATTAAATTATGAATTTCTTCTTCTGAATCCATTGATTTTAATTTTAAAGATTCTATCTCCTGTTTAAGTTCATTATTTTCTTTTAATAATTCGTTGTTTTTGCTTTCATTGATTTGGCTAGTCTTTGCAATTCTCTGATATTTTTCCAGCAATTTTTGATTGTTTAAGTTAATTTCATCAATTTGATTTGACAATTCCTCATTTTCTGATGATGAAAATTCTTTGGCCTGTTTTAATTCATTCAATTCATATTGAAGTGAATCATAATCTTCCCTTAAATCAATTATATTATCATAGAACTTTAAAAAATCCTCTACAGATACGTCATCAGGATTTTCCCTATAAAGTTCGTATAATTTACCCAAATCCTCTAATTTATAATCTTCCGTGTAAATAGTGACCACCAAAAAAATATTTGATAAAATGGTTTATATTATTAATAGTTATGTATCGGAAATAATTTAAAATTTATTACAAAAAATGAGAATATGACTTCCAATTAGAAATGTACTGGACTAAAACAATTTCAAACTAATTATTTAACAAGCAAATAAATTGTAGAATTCTTAAATATTAGAATGATTGAAGTTAAAGCATTATAACAAGATAAAGAAAAAAATATTTTAGCATTACAATTATAGGGACATTCTAATTAGTTCTAGGGGATGAAAAACACGTACTAACATGAATAGTACTCTGTAAAAATAAAGTATTTTAAAGTCAAATAATATAAAAATAGTTTCTGGTTTTTTGAAAGGGAATAATATATGTTAACTAATATAACATATATTCCCCAATAGTAATATTATGCTATTACTAATTTAATGTCATCAGCAGTTACGGTTTTACGACCTGCGTGTTTTGCAAGTTTTACTGCTTGAAGAGATACTTCTTCAGCATATTCTTCCATAGCTTCTGCTAATGCTGCTGCTGCATCATCACTTATTCTTGCTGCACCTGCATTTTTAATTAATCTTTTTACTGGTGCAATTGGTAATTCTGCCATAAATATCTTAATCTCCTAAATATTTTATAATACTATTTTGTTTAATTAATTATTTAAAGGTTTTTAAAGTAAATCAAAAAAATAGAATAATTAGATAAAAAATAGTTTATGAAAATGGGATTTACAAGAGATGAGACTTGGCATAAATAATTTTTTAATACGAAAAAATATTATTTGTCAGCTAGTGTCCAATAACATCTTTTTGGTGAAATTATTGTTTCATCTTTTTTTAATTCTTTCATTATTTTATCTACTTCTTTTTTCTCAACACCTGAAATTTCACTAACTTTTGTAGCATTTAAAGGGTCTTCAGAGTTTCTGAAGGTTTCGATTACTTTTTCTTTGTTATCCACTGGTATCACCTAATTTTAAATGAATTTTTTTTATAAAAATGTGTATAAGAAGTTTTGTAATCCTATTTTTTCTGCTAATTCTATTTGTTCTTCGCTCCAGTACATGTCTTCTTCTTCATCTTTTAGGTATTCTTTCATAAGGTCATATGTTGTTATGTCGAATATTCCTGATTCCATCATTCCATTTAATAATTTTATTCCATTTACTGATACTTGGTAGTCTGCTTTGATGAATTCTAATACGTCTTCATAGATTGGTTGTGATTCCTGTGGTTGTTGTTCTACTTTTCCTCCAAGATCCAGTATTCTGTCTATGAATTGTTCGACAAAGTTCATTTCTTCTGCTGCGTGTTGTGCATATTTTTCTCCAAGTTTAGTGAATCCTTGGCTTGCGAATATTTTGGATTGAATTCTGTGTTGGAATGAATTTCCTGCAAGACCGGTTACTATTTGTTGTAGTGCTTTGATTGTTTCTTCTTTATTTGACATAATAAATCTTTCTCCATCATAATATATGACTTAACTAGGTTAAGACTTGTAATTGTATATGTACATAACCAGTATATAAAATTTAATAATGTAAACATTAGAAGTCTGCAGACCTCTTAGATAGCTCAAATAAGGTATGTTTTAATTGGGAAACTTCTTCTTCACTTAAAAAATCAGTAATATTCTTTTCCCACTTATTATTCATTTTAGTTAAATCATCTACAAGATTTTTTCCTTCATTTGTCAAATAAACCAGTTTAACAGACTTGTTATCTTCAGAGGGATAACGTTTAATATAACCCTTTTTTTTCTAACTTCTTAAGAAATCGAGCAACATTGGCTTCAGAAACAAAGAGTAGCTCTGATAGATTCTTCTGTGAAATACCTTCATCATATGAAATATTAATTAAATAAGTTAAATCACCCAACGTGATATTTTGATTCTTAATGTTTTCCTTTAAAAAATTATTGTATCTAAACAAAATATATTCAATATACATATTTAAGTTAGTATTTATTATTTTTTCTTCAGACCAATTTACATCAACCATAATCAATCAAACTCTTTTTCCTTATTATTATAAGATTATATTTTTACGATTATAAAAAATAGTATGAATACACAAGATAAAATATTTTTTATACACTTTTGTAGGTTTATAAATTTTTATATTTTGTTCAAGTTGATTCTTTGAATTAATAATATTATTATTTCCATTTTAGGTCTAATAGTTCCAGAACTACAAAAAAATATGTAACAATTCACAATATCCTTCAGATACCCACCTAAAAAAAAACAGAAAACACCTCTGACTAAACTATAAAAACTAAATGAGCTAAAAGAAAAGAACAAGTAAAGAAGAACCAGTGGGGACTAGGGGAGAAATAAAACCCACGAAATACGATAAAATAACAAGAAGCATAGCAGGAATCAATAAAGAACGATACGACACAAAAGTAACCATAGACCTAAAAAGAATACTGAGATTACCCAGCACCTTACATTATAAAGTAAGCAAGAAAAGTATAGTAGTTAAGGATATTGAAAATTTTAATCCACTGGACGATTCAATACCAAAATTTGTTAATGAAATAAAAAATTAGAAAAAACTATACAATATTCTAAAAATCATAATATCATCCAAAAAAAATGCTTTCCTCATTTGAATATTATATCTGAATAAATTCTATAAAGGGATATTTTTTTATCATGTTTATAATTGAATAAGAACTATGCTCTTTTAAATTTAAATTTAAGATGAATATATAAATAAGTCTTATATAATAGATATTAACATGAAAAAAATTCTTGTGGAGAAAAATTATGGGATTATTTGATAAGTTTATAACTCCAAAATATAAAAATAAGGATTGGACAGTTAGAGAAGCTGCTACAAGAAAGTTAACTGATAAAAGCATTTTAGTTGATATAGCAAAAAATGATGAACATCCTTAGGTTCGACTAGCAGCAACAAATAAAATTACCGATCAGAATGTATTAAAAGAGATTACTTTACTTGAACTTAGAAGAGGTTATAACAGTAATTTTGAAGATGTTGTAGTAAGGATAGAAGATCGTGAATTTTTAGGTTGTTTAACTGATTTAGTTAAAAATGAATCATATGAATATCGGAAAGTAACACGTGAAACACTTATTCCACTTGAAATGAATTATGTAAGGAGTAGGATAGGGGAACCTGATTTAATATCTGCTTGCGCTAATGTTCGTACTGATGATGCTTATAAATACATAGCAGAAAATATATCTGATGAAAAAACACTTTTTTTAATAGCCAATAATGGTAGTGAATATTCCTCTGCCCGGCAAGTTGCAATAAAAAAACTATCTGATGAAGAGCATCTTATTTCTATAACAAAATCAGAATATTCTATTAGTCGAATTGCCGCAATAGAAAATCCTAATTTTAATAACCAGGAAGTTTTAGAAAATCTTGCAAAACATGATGAAAGTTCAAATGTTCGACAAGAAGCAACACGAAAAATAAAAAACCAGAAAACATTAAAAGAACTTGCATATGGTGATGATTGGGCTGTTCGTGAAATTGCTATGAAAAGTATTGGTGATGAAGATGAGATAATTAGTTTAGCAAAAAATGACAATGCAGAATATGTTCATCGGGCAACCGCTATAGACATAATAACAAACCAGGATGTATTAATAGATATTGCATTAAATGTTAAAAATATAAATATTCGCAGTCGTGCTGTAGAAAAAATCACTGATGAAGAATTTTTAACAAAAATTGCATTAAATGATGATGAAGACTTTGTCCGTAGTGCTGCTATTAAAAATCCTAATTTAACAAATCAAGAAACGTTACTAACTATTGCTAAAAAACCTGATGAAGGTTACAAAACATATGCTATATTAAAAATTAAGGATACTAATCTTAAAGAAGGTTTATTATTTGATGTAGCAAAAAATGATGATAGTTGTTTCTGTCGTGAAGATGCAATAGATTCTATGACTGATATAAATAATTTAAAGTATTTGAGAGATTATGATTCAAGAGTAAAACATTATGATTCAAGGATGGATGATGAGGGAAATATTCATGATGCATATGATTATTATCCAACAAGAGAATGTGCTAAGAAAAGATTGGCTAAATTAGATTATTAAAAAAAATGGTTGGTATAAGTGAATTGCTAGACATTTCATTAAAAAGTATTTTTATACACTTTTGTAGGTGTATAATTTTTTTATATTTTTGTTCAATTCGAATCTTTGATTTTAGTATTTTACAATATTAATAATTTAATTTATTTTGTATTGTTTTGTATAGTATGTAATTGAATTATTTATTACTTTGTTTATTTTCTTCTTCTTGTTTTCTTGTGTTTTGTCGTATATTATCATATTAAAGTAACTAGAAAATATGCAAAACTTGGAAAATAGGCTAGTATTTAAATATTCTTATAAATGTAATTGTATCAAATAGTTAAAATGTAGCACAATATATATGTAGCACATTAGTAGATTGTTTGTAGCACAAATAGAAAATGTGGAACAAACTGTTTAAAAAAAAATAATAGTTAAAAGATTATTTTTCTGCTAAAGTCCAATAACATCTTTTAGGTGAAATGATGGTTTCATCTTTTTTAAGCTCTTTCATAATCTTATCAACTTCTTTTTTGTCAACACCAGATATTTCACTAACCTTTGTTGCATTTAAAGGATCTTCCGAATTTCGAAATGCTTCAATTACTTTATCCTTATTTTGCATAACTATCACTCTCTTTTAATTTATGGTTCAATACTTTCAGGAGGGTTATTTAAATCAACTATGGATTGATTTTCAAGATTTTCATAACCTAATGGAGTATGAGTAGACAAATATACTGTAGAATTATTGGATATGAATTCACGAACATTATCTAATGTTTCACGTGCTAATTCCAAATCTTCAAACACTACTGATAACTTATTTTCATATAATGCTTCATCCGTGTAGGTTACATCACCCTGTATCATATAATATTTATCATCATCTTCCACTATTACTATACTGTTTCCAGTAGTGTGACCTTTTGCTTCAATTAAATAAATATTTTCCATTATTTTTTCTGAATTTGGGAAATTATGATATGAACCATTTGTGAATTCTACAGGAATAATATTTTCTCTGTTTAAATTCATTTCTTCTGCTTCTGTTTTGGATATGTAAACTTTAGCATTGGGAAAACTTCTAATTTCACCTGTATGATCATCATGTTTGTGTGTGATTAAGATTTTTGTAACATCTTCTTTCTTATATCCCAATTCTTCGAATGAAGTAATGTAATCTCTGATTTTTTCTCCCATATATAATGGTGCTTCCTCATTTCTTGGAATTTCCGGAGTTTCTACAGGCATTCCCGTATCAACTAATATGATTTCTTCACCTGTATCTATAAGATAATTCTGTAAACTTGATCTATATTTGATGTTTGAATCAAATTGATCAGCACCCTCTTCTCCACCAAATGCAAAAGATTGAGTCATAAAACCATTATCATACATTTTTACGGCTTTGATTTCCATAAATCTTTTTCTCCATAATAATTATTTTTTTTAGAGGAATGTAAATAAGAAGTTTTCTTTTCCTATTTTTTCTACGAGTTCTATTTGTTCTTCGCTCCAGTACATGTCTTCTTCTTCATCTTTAAGATATTCTTTCATTAAATCATATGTTGTTATATCAAATATGCCTGATTCCATTAGATCAGTGATTGTTTTTATTCCATCAACTGATACTTGGTAGTCTGCTTTAATGAATTCCAGTACGTCATCATAGATTGGTTTTGAAGGCTGCTGTTGCTGTTCTATTGTTCCTCCTAAGTCCAGGATTCTGTCCATGAATTGTTCTACAAAGTCCAGTTCTTCTGTTGCATGTTCTGCATATTTTTCTTGGAGTTTACTGAATCCTTGTGCTCCAAATATTTTTGATTGAATTCTGTGTTGGAATGAATTTGCAGATAATTCTGTTACTATCATTTGTAATGTTTTTATTGTTTCTCCTTTATTAGACATAATTATATACACCTCAAAAAATATAGTAGACTTAACCAAGTTAAGACTTAATACTTATTATGTCATATCCACTATATAATATTAATTAATGTCTACTGAATTCTCTGATAATTCATAGAACAAATCTTTAATATCATCCCGTTTATCCACATCATAAGCCTCAGTAAGTTTAGTTTCCCATTCAATGGATAATTTAACCATCTGATAAACAATTAATTCACCTTTCTTGGATAAGAATAAAAGATTACGACTTTTATTCTTTTCATCCTTATTTTTTACAACATACCCCTTTTTCTCTAATTTCTTTACAATTTTGGTTATATTTGCCTCTGAAACATACATCAAATCAGCCAAATCTTTCTGAGAAATCCCCTTGTTAAAAAAAATATTAATCAAATAGAGAAAATCCCTAGTAGAAATATCACTATCCTTTAAATGATTTTTCAGAAAATTATTATAATTCAACAATATATACTCCATATAAACAGTTAAAGGTGTAAAATATTTCAATTCATCATCAATGTTAAACTTTACCATATCACACACTCCCTGATTCAGATTTTATATAAACACTCTAAATTATCTTCCATAATATAATAATTAATATACTATATGGATACCGAGATATTAAATATATTATGGAATTAAATGTAGTACATATATAGACTAAATAATAATATAAAAATAAAAAAAGACACTAACATATTACTAGAAAGCATTAAAAAAATAAAATTCCTAGGGAGAAGTATCCTCATGAAAATACTATACTTTACATCAACAGGAAATAACATCCACATAGCTCAATCATTAAAAGGTGAACTATTAAGCATACCACAACAAATAAAGAACAATAAATACTATGTAAGGGATGACATGGTTGGAATAATATTTCCAAACTATTATATGACAGTACCGGACATTGTAGGCCAATACCTTGAAAAAGTAGAAATAGATGCAGAATACATATTCACAATATGTTCCTATGGTTCAATAGAAGAAGGAGCAATAAGAGCACTGCAAAAATGTAACAGAATATTAGAACAAAAACATATAATTAACTATTCCAACACCGTACTAATGGTAGATAATTATCTGCCCGCATTTGATATGAAAAAAGAAAAAGAAATAAAAAAGGATGAAGACATAGATGCACAAATCAAAACAATAAATGAAGACATCATAAATAGAAAGCAACAGATAATATCATCCGATATAGATGAAGAAATATTATTACAGGACCAGCAGCACAAAGAACATTTCCAGAACATGATTAAACTAGAATTAACAGGTAATACATGTATACAATGTAATATATGTGTAGATGTATGTCCAAGAGCTAATATAAAACTAGAAGAAAAACCTATCATGGGATATAAATGTGAACAATGCTTTGGATGTGTACATCACTGCCCGAAAAATGTTATAAAGACAAGTATCGAAAAAAGTAGTGAAAGATTCATAAACCAACACATTCAATTATCACAAATAATCGAAAGCAACAAACAATAAAACATCACACTATATTATAACTAGAAAATGGAGGAAATATATATGAAAAAATACTTAGTGATAATATTTATTAGCATTCTACTATCTTTAACAACAGTAACATCAGCAAATACTGAAACAAAGAATACCACAATAATACTAACTGTTAACAATCAGGAAACAACAGCACACATGATAAACAATCCAACATCAGATGAATTTCTAAAGTTACTACCACTGGACTTGGAACTTAATGATCTATTACAGAGAGAAAAATATGCTCAACTACCACAGACAATTTCTGACCAGACAGAAAAAACAAAGACCTATGAAGTTGGATATATAGCATATTATCCTCCAACAAACTCAATAGCAATATACTATGATAATGACCATGAAGAAATAAAAGAAGGCATAATACCAATAGCAATAATCGATAATAATATAGATATCTTCAAAGAAAACCATGAAAAAGTAAGGATAGAACTGATAGAATAAACACTTAAACCCCAACACCTTTTTACTCCCCTTAAGAATCTTTTCTGAAGAGTGATTAAATAGAATCAAAATATTTATAGAAAAAAAGAGCTAGATTAGAGTATAGAAAGAAGAAAAAAAATAGAATGTAGATTATAGTAACCGACATAGAAACTTATAAATAATGAAGATGATATATATAGTAATATGTCTAAACAAACATTGATTGAGGAGTATCCCGGAGTAATTTCAGAGGTACAAAAGAAAATAAAAGAATTAGAAAATGATATTCGT
>JAFRMD010000088.1 GCA_017430835.1 Methanosphaera sp. | reverse complement strand
AGTAGAATACAAACAAGGAGAAAATATTGGATTAAATAATAACACTAAAGAAATAACCCACATATGGATTGATGGAGAAAAAATTTTCTAAAAAATGAGTATAACCTCTTTATTCAATTCATTCCAATATTACATTTTTTTTTAAATATTTTTTTAAATTCATGTTCAAAAAAAGTTCCAATGGATTCGCCATCATTTATTCCAACTAATTCGGGATGTTTTTTGATGCTTTCTCTTGCATAAAAAAGTTCAGCTTCCTTAATAAGAGAATCCTTTGTTAATTTCATGAGTATATTTATAACGATTCTAATTATTAAGTTTGTTTTTTATAAAATAATTTATCTATAAAAAAAAGATTATAATTTGGGGTGGGGGTGGAAAATAACGAATAAATTATTTGTGTCTATTTATTAATTCATCAAATAAATCATCTAATTCAATTCCTTTATATGCTAAATTTAATATTGTAAAAAATATTAAATCAGCAGATTCATGAACTAAATCTTCATTATTTTTGCTGGCTAAAATTACTTCTGTAGCTTCTTCACCAAGTTTTTCAAGAATTTTATCCTCAGCTTTTTTCTCAGAATCTTGCATTAACTTGGAAGTATAAGAATCTGTAGGATTATTTTTTCGGTCAACTAGGGTGTCATAAACTTCTCTAATAATTTGATCTTTCATTCATTTCACTTCTTTATAATAGTATTATTGTCTCTTAAACTTCCAGTAATTGCATTCAAAGGATGCTGAGCATCAGCAATAATATTAATATCTGCAATAGAAAAAATGCCACTCTTTTCAGCAGTTTTTTCAATACCTAACTTAATTGGCTTGCTTAATATTATAATATATGCTAAAATTTCGTCATGACCCATCCTTGAAGAAGCAACTAATCTGTGGTGACCATCAACCACTACATATTTGCCTTCAGCAGTTTTAACAGCAATGATTGGTTCTGCAAGACCTCTTTCAATTTCATAGGTTCTACCTTGAAGTTCATCAGCATAAACCTTGTCTTGTGTAGGTTTCAAATCCTTAACTTTAATGTTATCCTTAATTAATTCAGTTTTAATTCCATATAACTGTTCTACGGTTTGCCTATATTGGTCTACTTTTTCAGGTGTAGAACGTTCAATATGTGATCTTAATATGTCTGTATTGGTTATAATACCTAAAACCTTCTTTTTTTCATTTGTTACAGGTAATCTGGAAATTCCCATTCTAAACATGACTCTTGCAGCTTCGTTAATAGATAATTCTTCATTTGCTATAACAATATCATCAGACATCATGCCACGAACTGTTGGTTTTGAATCACGGATAAGGATATCTGAAGTAGTGATCATGCCTACAATTTTATTGTCTTTTTCTACGGGGAAACCATCGTGTCCAGTTTTTTTAATAAGTTCTTTAATTTCTGTAATTGTCATATCAGGATCTACTGTGATTACATTTCTTGTCATGTAATCTTTAACTTTTTTATAATCACTCATCAAATCCCTCCTTATTGTTGTTTAATAGGTAGATCAAAATGGATTACATTTGATCTAATTTATCTCTAATAATTTTGTTTGTTTCACCAGCATTTGCCTTTCCTTTTGTTAATCTCATTACTTGACCAACAAGGAAGTTAACTGAATTTTCTTTACCATTTTTGTAATCAGTAACTGCTTTAGGGTTTTCTTCAATTGCTTGATTAATTGCATTTTCTACTGCATCATCTTCAACAACACCTAAAATATCCATTTCTTTACCGATTTGAGTAGGTGTTTTATCATTACCTGGCATTTGTTCAATTAATTTGTGGGCTGCTTCGGGAGTAACCTGTTTTGAATCAATTAATTCAATCAATTCAATAATGTCATCAGGTGTAATTTTACTTTCGGAATATTGGATTTTATTATAATGTAAAACCCTTTTAAGTTCATCTCTCATTAATCTGGCAGCAACTTTAGGATCCACTTTTTTACACACAATTTCAAATGCATCAGCTAATTCTAATTCGGAAGTTAATACTTTAGCGTCAGCTTCATCAATTCCATATTCTTCAACAAACCTTGCACTTTTTAAGTGAGCTGGTTCAGGCATATGTTCTCTAATTTCTTCAACGTGTGCTGGGTCAATTTTCATTGGTGGAAGATCTGGGTCCGGTATGTATCTATAATCATCAGCATCTTCTTTTAATCTCATAGGAACAGTAATCATTTGAGATTCTAGGTATGCGCGAGTTTCTTGTTGAACTACTCCTCCTCGTCTTAAAATATTTTTTTGTCTGATTAGTTCAAATTTAAGAACTTTGTAAGCACCTCTAATGGAGTTAACGTTCTTAACTTCTGCTCTTTTACCACCTTCAATAGAAATGTTTACATCTGCTCTCATGGTACCTTCACCACGAGCACTTCCACTGTAATTAAGTACACGAATAAGTTCGTTTAAGAAAGTCCTAGCTTCTTCAGGAGATTTCATATCTGGTTCTGTAACAATTTCTATTAATGGAATTCCGGATCTATTGAAATCAACAGTTCCTCTATCTGGTTTATATTGTCCCGGATCTTCTTCAACGTGAATTTCATGAATTCTAACACCGTTTAGTTCTCCATTGATGCCTACTGGAACTGATGTTCTTTGGTAACCACTTGATAAGTCAGGGTAATCGTAATGTTTTCTCATGAAATATATGATTTCATCAGAAATTTCACAACCCAACATTAAAGCTACTTTAATTGCATTATCTAAAGCAGATTGGTTTGGTGGAAATGGTTTTGCACCGGGTTGGTTTAAACATACTGGGCATATGTTGGTATTATTTGGTGCTGATTGGTAATTTGTTGGACAACTGCAAAATAATTTTGAATTCGTATTTAATTGTACGTGGATTTCCAATCCACACATCATATCTGTAATAAGTATTCCTCCAAATAAATAATCTTTTTAATTTTTTTTGATAAAATATTATATTCTATATTTATATTTTGATATTCAATTAATTTAAATTTTGGTGTTTTAAATTTTTTTAATATTTAAATTATCGTAACACATATCAATGTATCTTTTAATATAGGGTTCAAGTTCAGGTCTTAGATTATTTCCTTTGGTAAGCAAACTCATATCAGAAAAGCTACCTTTTAATTTTCTATCCGCCCAATATACTTCTTCTTCGACCCTTCTTCCAAAACGATTTCCATACATTTTAAATAAAGGAAATTTTGTTAAACCGTTACTTCCTGCTTTTAGTAAAACACCCATGTTGGCAAGGTTATCTGTCCATGTTCCAGTAATTATCTCTATTTTAGGAAAACGAATTCTTGTACTTGCTACAATGCTAGCATAATATAATGAAGCTGGTTGCGGAGTTAAATGGTATTCAGTATCTGGATGTGGATTTAATGAATAGAAAATTATGCGATCAATATCTAATTCTTCAATTAAATCAAATAAATCATTTAAATGTTCAATTTCTTCTCCTAATCCAATAATAATTGTTATTGCTTTTTTATAACCTAATTCTCCCGCTTTTATTAACATTTTTTTAATATCTTCTATTGATTTACTTGGACAAACTTCATTATGGAATGTAGGATTAGCAGTTTCTACTGCACCAGTTACACCAATAATTTCCTCACTATATTTATCTAATTCTTCTGTAATGCCAATATTTAGCCAAACTGGTTTATCTGTAATGTCATAAATCGTTTCAGATATTTCTTTTATCTCTTCGGTCGTGTAAATTCCGTATCCTCCTGATAAAAATTCTATATTCCATCCCATTCGTTTGGTTAGTTCAGCCTCTGCATATATTCCTTTAACATGTCTTTTTGCTTTATCTGGATCTTGGATACGTTCTTTTTGAGAGGACATATAACAAAATTTACAATCTCCTTTTTCACACCACCAGGATAGAAAAATTGCACGTTCTAATGTTACTTCTTTTCCATGAACTTTTTCAGTGATTCTATTTGCTTCAATTAACAAATCAAAGATTTCTTTATTATTAATCTTTTCAATTAAATCCATAATGTAAGTTCCTCCCTTAAAAAAATTATTATATAATTATAATTATTTTATAACTTTCTAATACTTATTTTCGTTGTTTTATCTTTTTTTTCTTTAATATTTTTTTTTTCAATTTCAATAATCTTGATTTCTTTTTTAAGCTTTTATTCTTTTTATTTTTATTTTTTTAGTTAAGTATAAATACTATGAAAACAAACATTATATTGTATTGAAAACTATTATTCTCATTTTAGATTTTCATAGGTAGGTTTATATATAAGCAATTATAAATAAACTATTGTAAGATGGAAGGTGCCGTCGTGGCTCAGTAGGTAGAGCGTTCGGCTGTTTACCGATTGGTCGCAGGTTCAAGTCCTGCCGACGGCGCTATAATTTTTGGGCCCATAGCTTAGCCAGGTAGAGCGCCCGGCTCATAACCGGGCGGCCATGGGTTCGAACCCCATTGGGCCCATTTTACTAAAAATTTTGCTCCGATAGTGTAGTCCGGCCAATCATTTCGGCCTTTCGAGCCGAAGACTCGGGTTCGAATCCCGGTCGGAGCATTTCTAGAACTTTCTTTTATTATTAATTATTATAATGTTTATAGTTTCTAGAACATTTATTAAGCAAATACATTCCTTTATATAAAATATTGGAAATTATATTTTATATGCGGGGGTGCCCGAGCTGGCCAAAGGGGACAGGCTTAGGACCTGTTGGTGTAGACCTCCCAGGGTTCGAATCCCTGCTCCCGCACTTAGAAGAGAATGTAACTTTTTATTAAATGCCGAGGTAGGATAGTGGTTATTCTTCGGGACTGTGGATCCCGTGACTCGGGTTCGATTCTCGGCCTCGGCCCCATTTTTAAAATATAGTTTTGCTCCGATAGTGTAGTCCGGCCAATCATTTCGGCCTTTCGAGCCGAAGACTCGGGTTCAAATCCCGGTCGGAGCACTTACTTTTACTAGTTTTCTGGAAATTTTTTAGTTATTATTTTAATATTTTTTTATAAAAAAAGTTGTAGAGGGATTATTTATTTTTTACAGAGTTTATAAATCTATTTTTAATTTGAGAAGGGGTTAAATCAATAATTGGAGCATCATTATTTCCAGGATTTGTCTTAATGTGTAAAAAGATTGGCCCTTTTTTATTAATGTAGTCTGACATGTTGATGCCTTCAACATTTTCCTTGGCATTAATGTGGTATACTTCTTTAAAACCAATACTCTTTACAATATTATATAAGTTTATCATGGAAGTATATGTTTCTTGAGAGCCAGTTGAACCATATGCTTCATTATCAATTAAGGCAATAATTAAGTTTTTTGGATTTTGAGCATACACTGTTACAAGTTCTCCAAAATTCATGAGTAATGATCCATCACCATCAATAACCACTACTTTTCTTTCATCATCATGCTTTTCTAGTGCTAATGCTAATCCCAAACCTATTGGAGTTGCCATTCCCATAGAACCAGACATATAGAAAGTGTTTGGTCTATCTTTAATTCCATAAAGTTCTCTTGAAGGAAAACCAATATTTGAAATTAATAGTTCATCATTTATTGTCTTAACTATCTGTTTAATAACATCATATCTTTGCATATTAAACACCTTTATTCCAATAATTTATGTCAAATAGTAATGCAATTGGATCTTCAGAAATTGAAGATAAATGCCATGCTTTTTTAACAATGTCTTGGGCTTCATGGGGATAATTTACTTTGTAATATGTAATGTCCAAACTATCAAAAATCTTAGTTGTTGCTTTACTCATTGGAATTTGTCCATATACTCCTTCACCAAATGTTCCCCTGTGGCTAATTATCATTAATATTGGAAAATTATATAATTTCATAAGGGATGTTAAAACATTTACACTATTGCCTAATCCGGAGTTTTGCATTAATATTGCAGGTTTTAATCCACCCATGTATGCTCCAGCACATATGCCAAATCCCTCTTCTTCCCGTGTTACTGGGACATGTTTGATTTCTTCATCTTCATCTATCAATTCTAATAATTTTTTTAAATTTGCACAAGGTACGCTAACAATAAAATTTATACCTGCATCTTTAATCCCATTATATATAACATCTGTACTATCCAAAAAAATCACCTTTGATGTATTGAATAATTAAACTAATCATAATTATATTATATGTAATATTTAAAGAAATATATTAAAAAAAGTTTTTGTAGTGGAGGTGAATAATGGTTTATTATTTATTCTTCGAAGTAGGATTCAATGTTTAAACCTTTTTCTTCAGCCATTTCAGTTAATTGTTGGTATAATGTTTCGTCTATTGTAATTCCATTTTCCATGCTTATATTCATATTTTCGATTTCACGATCTCCTGGAATTACACCATTTTCTTCGCGTATTTCTCTTACAAATTGGTCTACATAGAATTTGAATTGCATTGAACCTGCAAAGTGTTCTGGATTAATTACTATTAATAAATCTCCTTTGGTACACATTACGTCTGGTGTGGCTGTACCTTGCACGTCTTCACCGCAAGCTGCGGATACTAATGGACCGGCTAACAGTTCAAACATAAATGCCAATGCATATCCTTTGAATCCACCAAATGGTAATATTGAACCTTCCAATCCAGCTTCAGGGTCTGTTGTTGGTTTTCCATCTTTGTCTAATGCTAAACCTTCAGGTATTGGTTCTCCTTTTCTTTTTGACTCAAGAAGTTTTCCTCTTGCTGTTATACTAGTAGCCATATCTACACAGATATAATTATGAATATCATCTGAAGGAATGCTTATTGTAATTGGATTAGTACCTAATAATGCCTTTTTACCACCAAATGGTGCCATTGCAGGTTCGGTGTTTGAAATAACAATTCCAATCATGTCTTGAACTGATGCTAAATCTGCATAGTAACCTGCAATACCGTAATGGTTACTGTTATGTATACCAACAACACCTACTCCATTTTCACTAGCTTTTTTAACAGCCAAATCCATTGCTTTAACTGTAATGTAATGTCCAAATTTATGGTTTCCATTTATCATTGCTGAAGAAGGGGTTTCTTTTTCTATTTCATAATCACCTTCTAGTTTAATAGTTCCAGCTTGGATGCTTTTTATGTATTGTGGAAATCTTCCAATTCCATGTGTTGAAAATCCTTTCAAATCTCCATCTGTTATTACATCTGCAACGATATTTGCTTCATTTTCTTTAACATCATAAGCTTTTAATATTTTTTCGATTAATTCTCGCTCATTATCTATACTAATCTTCATTTTTACATCCTCAATTATAATTCTATGTTTTCATTTCTTGCGGTTATAATAACTTTGTTTTCTTCGCTTGATTCAACTTCTCCTATCACATAAGAGTTATGATATTTATTTAATATTTCTAGTGCTTTGTCTTTGTTTTCTTTGTTTAATATTACTGTAAATCCTATTCCCATATTGAATACATGGTACATTTCTTTACTTTCAATGCCTGTTTTTTGTATTGCTTCAAATATTGGAAGTACTTCTGGTAAATCTGTGATTAAATAATTCATATTTTGGTTTAATCTTTTTAAGTTACTAAATCCTCCGCCAGTAATATGTCCTAATCCGTGAATTTCTATGTTTGCATTTAATAATTCCATGATTGGGTCAACATAAATTATTGTAGGTTCTAATAATGCTTCACCAACAGTTTTTTCACTATTTGGTAATGGGTCTTCAACTTTATATCCTGCAAGGTCGAGTAATGCTTTCCTTGCTAGACTTAATCCGTTACTATGTACTCCACTACTTTCAATTCCTATGATAATGTCACCATCTTGAATTTCTGAACCTGTTATTATTTTGTCTTTTTCTACAGTTCCTATTCCAGTTCCAGCTAAATCAAAATCTTTAATTATTTTTGGTAGGGATGCTGTTTCTCCACCAATCATTGCAATTTTTGCTTGTTGGCATCCTTTTTTTAATCCTTTACCTATTTCGCTTGCTATTTCTGGATTTGGTTCTTCTACTGCGAGGTAGTCAACCATGGCAATAGGTTCTGCACCTACACATAATATGTCATTTACTACCATTGCGATACAGTCAATTCCGACGGTATCAAATTTGTTCATTAGATTTGCGATTAATATTTTACTTCCAACACCGTCAGTACTCATTGCTATGGCTTGTGTACCAAAGTCAACTAGTGCTGCAAAGTGTCCTTTATTTTTTATAATATTTCTATATTCTAATGTTTCGGATAGTTCGCCTGTTAATGCTTTAACAGTCTTTTCCTCTAAACTTATGTCTACTCCAGCTTCAGAATATGTGACCATTATTATCACCTATACTATAAAGTCTCCCTTTATATTTTTTCAAAAATAATTTTTTTCTGTGTCTATGTTACTAGACTATTATTTAATCTAATATTATGTATTTATTTTATAACTTTAATATTTTTCAGTATTTAATAAATTTTAAAAAGAGTGTGGGGGTTATTGTAATCTTGTTGTTTCAAGATTCATAGGTGTTTTTGTTTCAATTTTATATGATCTGTAAACACTACTTGCTAAATCTAATGCTTTGTATGCGTCACCGTGACATACAAGTATTTTGTCTGGTTTTGGGGATAATCTTCTGACGTATTCCATTAATTGTTTACGGTCACTGTGTCCACTGAAACCGTCAATTGTTGTTACCTCTAAGTTGATGTGGTATAATCTTGTTATTCCATCATCATCTAATGGTGCTTCTTTATGTCCTTTTTGTATTCTTCTTCCGAGGGATCCTTCTGATTGGTATCCTACAAATATTATGCTATTTTTTTCTTCTTCACATAATTCTTTGAAGTATTCTACGGAGTTTCCACCTGTTAACATCCCTGATGTTGAAAGAATTACGCATGGTTCATCGCTTTCGACCAATTTTCTTCTTTGTTCATTATTTGTTACTTTTTTAAATACTTCTGATGTGAATGGGTTTTTTCCAATGTGGAATATTTGATCTCTTAAATCGTTACTTAGGAATTCAGGGTGTGCTGTGTGTATTGCTGTTGCTTCCCAAATCATTCCATCGATGTATACTGGAACGTCTTTGAGGATGCCATGGTTTATGTATTCTTCTAATACAATCATAATTTCTTGTGCTCTTCCTACTGCAAATACTGGTATGAGTACTTTTCCTCCTCGATTTAATGTTCCATATATGCTTTTTATTAGTTCTTTTTCTGCGGTGTTTCTTGTTGGTGTGACGTCTTCGTGTCCACCGTAGGTACTTTCCATGACCATGGATTCTATTCTTGGGAATCTTGTTACGGATGGTTCGAGTAGTCGACTTTTTTCGTTTTTGAAGTCGCCTGTGTAGACGAAGTTGTGTTTTCCGTCTCCTATGTGGAGGTGTGCCATTGCGGAACCTACGATGTGGCCTGCATTATGGAGTGTTAGTCTTATGTCTGGGGATATGTCTGTTACTTCTCCATAGTCTAAGGTAATGGTTTTTTTAATGCTTTCTTTCACGTCTTTTATGTTGAAGGGTAGTGGGTTGTCTTCTCTGTGTGATATGTCTATGTGGTCTTGTTGTAGTAATGTCATCATGTCTCTTGTTGGTGTTGTACAGTATGTTGGACCATCGTATCCATAATGGTATAAGTATGGTACAAATCCTGTGTGGTCAAGGTGTGCGTGTGTAATAATTACTGCATCTAGTGTTTGTAAATTGAATTCTGGTACGTTTAAGTATGGGTATGCAGTTTTTTCATCCACTCCTGCTACGTTTACTCCACAATCAAGTATAACTTTACTGTTTGGTGTTTGTAAGAATAAACATGATCTTCCTACTTCTCTGAATCCACCTAATGAGGTTAATCTCACCCAATCATTATCAAATCTTGCTTCTCTGTGAATTCGTTGTCCTAATTCTTGTAAGAATTCTTTTCTTTCTTTGCTACTTCTTTTTAATATTAGTCTTATTTTTTGAACGGTTTCTGAAGAAACTGGTGGTGTTCTTAGGATTTTTGGTGCCCATCCTGTTTGTTTTACAATTTCTCTGGATGTTGTTCCGTATTTTCCTATTACTAATCCTGGTTTTTTAGATTCTATGATTACTTCGCATGTGACTTCATCAAATGAAATGTCTGTTATTTCTGCTTCTTTTGGAACTATTTCTTCTATTTTTTCTATGGTTTCTGTTGGTTCGGATAGTACTGATTTGTCTGATCTTATGATGATTCTTTTTCTAATGTCTTTAGCTAAGTCTCGAATTAGGTTTCCGTTATCCTTAATAATTTCTGGATTTTTTGTGTAAATAACTATTTCCGGACCTTCGAATTCTACTTTAGCTACTTTTACTTTTTCAGGTAAACGTTCAATAATTCTTTCTTTGATGTCCTGAATCATAGTGTTCATATTATTCACTCTCGTTTTTGTTTATATTTTCTTGATTGGATGATTAATTATTGTAATTTTATGTTTTAGTTTTTGAATTTGCTTAAGTATAATAAATAATAAGTGATTATTTTTTTAGTTCAGCTTTTAAATTTCCATTAAAACAGTTAGTTATTTATTAAGTTACTACTAAAAAGTATGATACTATGTGTTGGAATATTCATATGTTTAATAAGTTGATAATTACTTTAATCATGGATTTTACGGTATTGTTTTAATATGTTGTAAAATGATGAATTGTTTAAATTATTTTTTTAAAGTAATTTTGATATGAATATAAATTAATATTTCAAAAATAATCTAATTAGTATTTTGTTCAAGGTTATATATAATGTTTTATTATAAAAAGAGAAGGTGTTGAAAAATATTATATCTCGGATTTGATTTCTTCAATCTCTTCAGGGGTGTATATTTTCATACCTTCTTTTGAAATTGTTGCTAGTCTATATCCGTTTCCGGAATATACGTCACGTTCCATTGCAGAGGTTATTGCTTTAACAGCTACTTTTTTGCCTTCTTCAATATCTAATTCTTCATTGTATCGGTCTTCAAGAACTCCAAAAGCATATGGTGAACCTGAACCAGTGGATGTGCATTTTTCTTCCATGTAACTTCCACTTGGATCTAATGAGAATAGTTTTGCTCCTTTTCGGTCTACTCCTGCAAGTATTGTTTGAACGTAGTATGGTCCTGACTTAAGTATATTGCTGGTTAGGACGGCTACTGCATCAATTGACATTTCTTTTTCATTTTTTAATTTGTATAATGCAATTTCTGCTTTTATGACATCCATTAATGATTGTGCATGGGAAACTGTTCCGGCTATGGTTGCTCCTATTTTGTCGTCTAGTTGGAATAGTTTTTCTGCTCCTTTGTTTGCAACTAAACTTCCCATTGTTGCTCTTGTTTCTGTAGCTAAAACAACTCCATCTTTACATACAAAACCTACGGTTGTTGTTCCTTTCACGTCTTTGTCTATTGGTTTCATTTTTGCACCTCTTTTTTGTTTTTTTTTTATTTTTTAAGTTAGTATAAGTAATTGTTTTATTTTTTTATATTTTTTAAGTACATTATACTATATTAATTTTCTATTATATAACCTTTGGTAATTAAAATAGTTTATTAAAGAAAATAAATGATAAAAATTAAAAAAAAGTGTTGATGATTTCAATCATCTTTGTTGAAATATTTTGATTCAATTTCTTTAGCAATGGTTATGAAACCTTGTGAAGCAAGAGAATCTGGTTCTGATTTAACAATAGGTGTGTCATATTTGTCGGCAGATTCAGAAACTGCTGTTTTGAATGGTAAATCTCCTAAATAATCCACATTCATTGCTTCAGCAAAATCTTTTCCTTTACTGTCACCAAATAGATTAACTTTTTCGTTACAATGTGGACATTCAAAGTATGACATGTTTTCTATTAAACCAATATTGTTAATATTTAACATTCGTGTCATTCCAACACATTTAATAACATCTTCTTCGGAAACAGAACTAGGGGTTGTTACCATAACTGCAGCATCTAAATTTGGAATCATTTGAAGAACAGTTAATGGTTCATCTCCCGTACCTGGGGGGTTATCGAAAATCATTACGTCAATGTTACCCCATGCAACATCTGAAATTAATTGTTTTATTGCTCCTGTTTTTTGAGGTCCTCTCCAAATAATTGGTGAACCGTTATTTTCAATTAAAAAAGCCATTGATGCAACCAATAATCCGTCATCAGTTTCAACAGGAACCAATTTGTTACCTTTAACTCCAATGCTTTCACCTTCAATTCCTAACATTTTTGGAACGTTAGGTCCATGAATATCTACATCATAAATAGCTGTTTTGTAACCCATTGCATTGAAAGCTTGTGCTAAGTTTACAGCTACTGTTGATTTTCCTACTCCACCTTTACCACTCATAACAGCAACTTTATATTTAATGTTTGCTAAATTACGTGTAATGTTAATGTTTTGTTCCATTATTGCTTTTTTATCTTCATCAGATAAATTATCACCATGATGTGCCATTTAATTACTCCTATATTATAATAATATTTTTAAATATTAGTTAATTACTTTAATATATTTTTTACATAGCTATTAAAATTATTTTTTTTTAAATTAAAATAAATAGAAAAAAAGAGGATTATTTAAGGAAAAAGAAGTTATCGTATTATTTAATATAAAGAAGTTTCCGGTAAAATTTTAACCAATATGTGATCGTACATTTTAGATTTCTTAATTTCTGCAATATCGCCTAATTTATGACCTTCAACAACAACATTGGATATATCTTCATGATAGTCATCATATGGAAGTTTAACTCTTA
The DNA here is from genome assembly GCA_017430835.1 of Methanosphaera sp. The sequence goes on along the minus strand of JAFRMD010000088.1, from coordinate 31,849 downwards.
CACCATCTAATTGACTAACCAGTGCCATCGGTGAATTAACATGTTCAATCTCATCAATACTTCTTTCAATAGCAATCTTTGTTAAAATTGGTGAAACAATCAGTGGATCATCATTTAAATCTTCTTTTTGTTTTGCAATAATATTTTCAGAAATATCTACAAGCTTTCTTAATGCTCTTATGTTTTCGCCACGTTTTAATCTTCTAGGAATTCTACCAAAGCCTGATACATATGCATTGGCATTGATTTCTTCAGCTTCTAATTCAGGACTACCTACAACAATTACGGGAATGTCTATGTCTTCAAATAAGTGTGTTTTTTTACGAATACAATCTTCAAAACTTCCCAGTGAGAATATGGCCAAATCATGTTCTTCAATTAAATCTTTTTCAGGTTTACTGATTTGTGAAATTCCTTTACCTGCACCTCTGGCTAAACCAATCATATTTGTTTTAGTACCGTATCTTCTTAAGTATTCTGCAATATCACAAGCAGCATGAGGTAAATGTTGTCTGGCAAGTGTAGGAGATACTACAGCTATTTCAGTACTTGCTAAAGAGGATACTTCAACATCACCCAATAATTCTTTAGCCTTAATTTCAATTTTCTCAGTATCCTCTGCTGGGATTGCAATAGTTAATGTAATATCGAGTTGTGATTCATTTTTTTGTAAAATAAACCCACCTAAATCTTCAATTAACTCCTCAATTTCATAATGTTTATGTATTCCACCAGTATAAGTCATTGTTTCGTACATAATTCTCTCTCCAATAAATCATATCTTTCTTTTACACGTTCCAAAAGGTCCTTTGAAACATTTGTATGTGAGGGAATGATGATAACATTATCCTCTTCCGGAATATCCATATAATCAGGCATTACTATATATTCATATTCCTCATCACATAGGTTAAAACCCATATCTTCAACTGTTTCCTTTAAAAAATTACTATATACTTTTACTTTAGTACTTTTTCTATTATCTTTTTTTTCATTATTTTCATCAATCAAATTTTTAACTTCATCTAATTGGTTATTATTTATACGGGTATTAAACTTTTTTTGTACTTTCAAAACACTTTCAAGTATTTGTGTGTACGTATTTAATTTTATGGATAATTTGGGAATCTCAGATTTTGTTTCAGTCAATAAAATTGCAATATCTGCATCTTTAATTTCCTTTGGATTAACTACTTCATAATTTGATAATCCTGCAATAGTCAATATGTCTTCACACATTGGTGTAGTAATAATTTTCATGTTATCATCCTTAAATATTAATTATTATCTTTATTAGTTTACTTCTTTTTTTCGAATAAAAATGTAAAAAATTGAAATACTTTGAAAATTATAAAGTATATTTAATTGTTTTTAATAAATAAATTTCAGTGATTAAATGAGAGTAAATGTTGATTTATGCACAACGGAAACAAATGATTTAGCGATAATGATTGACTTGCTAAGGGCTAGCACTACAATAACTTTAGCGTTAAATAATTTTGATGAGGTTATTCCAGTTAACTCTACTGATAAAGCGTTTATGTTAAGAGAACAATATGGGGCTATATTAGCTGGAGAAGAAAATGCTCAAAAAATAGAAAATTTTGATGTATCAAATTCACCATTTGCAATTCAGGATTATAGTGGAAAAATATTAGTTATTAAAACAACAAACGGTACAGAAGTTTTAAGTAATATTTTAAGAAACAATGAAAATACAAAAATACTTATTGGTTGTGCGTTAAATGCACATGCAGTAGCAGAAAAAGCATTAAAACTAGCAAAAAATGAAATTTCATTAGTAATGGCTGGCTGGAGAAATAAATTTACAATGGAAGATTTTATTGGTGCCGGTTTAATAATTAATGAAATGATTTCAATATGTGATGAAAAAAATATTAATCTGGAATTATCTGAATTTGCACAAATGTCCTTAATAATGTCTGATGATACGGATATATCTCAAACCTTAATATACTCCTCAGACAGTGCTGAACGGCTTAAATCAATTAATGCTTACGAAGATATTAATACATGTTTATTAATAAACGAATCGGACAACGTTCCAATTTATTCAAATGGAAAAATAAAATTATTATAATTTTTTTAGTGATAACATGACTGATGAAGAAAATATTAACAGAATTTTTAACAAACCACCAATTGTCAGAGTATATCCGAATAACAATAATAATCAGAATCAGTCTAATGATGAAGAAATTATTGAAGAAAATACTCAAGAAGAACATACAGAAAATGAAATTCTAGATGAAAACAACCAGAATATACAGAATACTATTGAAAACATACAAATTGAAGAGGAAATAATCGAACCAATACATGAACCGTCTCTTGAAATAGTGGGAACTGCACACATTTCAGAAAAAAGTGTTAACACAGTACGTGAAACGATATATAACAAACGGCCTGAAATAGTTGCTATTGAATTGGATATTGGAAGGTATCAAAGATTATTGGATGAATCAAATGGTATAAAAAGAGAAGAAAAACTTGATATGAAATCATTACTAAAATCATCCAATTTAATAGTAACATTAGTAAGTACCTTTTTAGCACATACCCAAAAAAAGATGGGTGCAGATGTAGGGGTACAACCAGGTTCCGAAATGTTGGAAGCTGCAAAAATTGCTCAAGAAGTAAATGCAGACATCGCATTAATAGATCGTAATATACAAACAACATTAAAAAGAACAATAAATGGCATGTCCTTTAAAGAAAAAATAAAATTCATATGGGAATTGCTGGTATCGTATGTATCAGGGGATGATGATGAAGACACTTCATTTGAAGAAGAAATTGAACGTCTAAAACAAGAAGATACGATAATGGAGGTAATGAATTATTTTAAAGAAGCTTCTCCTGGAGGATATAATGCATTAGTTCATGAAAGGGATGCTTATATGGCTTATAATCTAAAAAGTTTGGAAGATTCTAATGTTGTGGCAGTAGTAGGGGCAGGACATAAAACAGGAATTTTAAAGTTCTTGGAAAATCCGGAAAGTATACCCTCAATTGAAGAATTGTCTTATGTAAAGGAATCAAGATTTTCACTCATTCAGATATTTTTGTATTCAATTCCAGTAATATTTGTCATAATATTCATAGTAGCCTTTTTTCAGGGCATTAATATAGAAGGAGGCTTAATAAATTATCTGATATTTGCAGGTGGAGGTGCATTTATTGGTTCATTGCTATCTGGATCTAAGATTCAATCAGCAATTGTTGCAATGTTGGTTGCTCCAATAACAGTTCTTCATCCATTGTTAGCTGCAGGATGGTTTTCTGGTTTGGTGGAAGCAAAACTAAGAAATGTTGGATTTGATGATTTACATTCATTGGCAGATTTTGAATCATTCCGTGACTTATGGCATAACAAATTATTTAGAGTGTTAATAGTAGTAATAGGTACGAACCTTGGTTGTACTATAGGAGTTTTAATAACTATTAATAAGGTTTTCTTACCATATTTACATACAATATTTGGATTGTGAGGGAGTTTAATGGCATATTTAATTTTCAGGTGTGATTGTGGAAGAGTCTTGTATTCTAAGGATACAACAAAGACAAAAAGATGTACTTGCGGAAAAAGTTTAAATGTACAAAAAAGAAGAATTTTAAAAATAGCTGATACTTCTAGTTTAGCTACAGAAGCAGTTCAACAAATGCAAGAAGAAATTTATGGTGGTACAATTTTCAGAACTGCTGACGAATTATAATTTTTCTTTAATTTCTTTTGTTATTTCGCATGCTTTACACGGACTGTTGGCTGTTGGTTGGCCACATATTTTACATGAATTCAACATTACCGCTTCTTGTTTTATTTTGAATGTTTTTTCAAAAGATTTGAATATGTTCTTTTTAGAACCTTTACTATTTTCTTCAAGATTATTTAAAAATAATTTAACATCACTTCTTAGTGAAGTAACTGAGTATGGACATTCTTCATCATGGATTGGAATATTGTTAAGAACACACCAGATGCCAACGTCTTTTTCTGGTAATTTCCATAAAGGTTTTATTCTGGGAACCATATCCTCATGAATTTTATTTAGAATGGGTGTGAATTTGGGGAACTTGTTTTGATCATTTCTTGCAAAAGTCATTAAAAAGGATTGGATTTCATCATCAAGATTATGTCCTGTTGCTACTTTGTCACATTCATGTTCATTGGTTATTTTATTAAGTAAATATCTTCTATAAATTCCGCAGGGCATACAGGTACTTTTATAAAAGTCATTTATATCGTCCAAATCATAGCCCCATTCCTTTTTGAAGGATTGGACAGTTAATGGAATATCTAATTTTTTACAGTTTTTTTTTGCTGTTTTTATACCTTCTTCCCGGTATCCTTTAATTCCTTCATCAATACATAATGCTTCAAGTTCAAAATTCAATTCTGATTCAATTTGATATTTTTTCAGCAAGTGTAAAGTAAGAATACTGTCTTTTCCACCAGAAACACCTATCATTATCTTTTCATTTTCATTGATTAAATGATAATTATGCAAAGTACTGAAAACATTACTTTTAACATAGTCATTAAATGATTTTTTATCAATTTTCATTCTAACAAAATTTCCGTTGAAATTAATTAAAAAAATAGCAAGAAAGGGGGTTATAATAATTTGTCTGAACATTCTTTAACGGCAGAAATTATTGTGTCCAGTTCTTCCTGAGTTAATGAAGGATGTACTGGTAATGATATTACTTGGTTGGCTGCTAATTCTGCTTCAGGACAATTGCCTGTTAAACCAATGTTTTGGTAATATGGTTGTTTATATAATACAATAGGATAATGAACTCCTGTACCAATTTCTTTTTGTGTTAAAAAGTCTTTAAATGCATCTCTATCTTTAGATACTCTTATCGTATATTGATGGAATACGTGTGTGACGTTCTCTGCTATTTCAGGTGTTGTTATTCCTTTAACATCTGATAATCCTTCGGATAAGTACTCGGCATTTTCATTTCTTTTTTTGTTAATTTGGTCAATGTTTTTTAACTGTACTAAACCAATACTTGCTGCAATATCAGTCATTCTATAATTGTATCCTAATAAGGATTGTTCATATCTTTTGCTTTCTCCATGAGCACGAACCATGGATGATTTTTCAGCTAATTCTTCATCATTGGTAGTAACCATTCCACCTTCGCCAGTGGTCATGTTTTTGGTAGGATAAAAACTGAAGCATCCTAAATCACCGATACTTCCAATTTTTTTACCTTTATATGTTGAACCATGAGCTTGTGCAGCATCTTCAATAACTTTCAAATCATGTTTTTCTGCAATTTCAAGTATTGGATCCATATCTGCAGGTTGTCCATACAAATGGACGGGCATTATTGCCTTTGTTTTATCAGTAATTTTTTCTTCTATTTTTTCTGGATTTAAGTTAAACGTTTTTGGGTCAATATCTGCATAAACGGGTGTTGCATTGGAATATAATATTGAATTGGATGTTGCTGCAAAAGTAAATGGTGTAGTAATTACTTCATCACCTTGTTCAACGCCTGCTGCTACTAATGCAGTATGTAATGCTGTTGTTCCGGAACTGGTTGCTATTCCATATTTTGCATCACTGTATTGAGCAAATTTATTTTGGAACTCCTCTACTTTAGGGCCTTGTGCTAACATTCCTGATTTTAAAACTTCTGTAACTGCTTCAATTTCTTCATCAGTAATTATTGGTTTAGCTATATTTATCATTTTATTATCCTCTTGTTTTTAAATAAGAATTTCATTCTTTTAAAATTATGGTTTTAGCCTTTTCCATTATTTATCTTATAATTAATATCTAATTTTTATTATAATAATTTTTTGTTAACTGTTTAAATAATTAGCAATTAAAGTATATTAGTAATTCTTTTTAAAAAATAATATTAGAAAATAAATACTCTTAAAATAATAGTCTGAAGGAGATTTTTCATGGATACTCATTATATAGAAGAAGGTTTAGTAAAAATTGAAGTTCCTAATTATGAAAAAGTTTCATCAAAAGCACCTGTATTTTATAATCCTGTTATGGAATTAAATAGGGATATTTCCGTTTCTATTTTAAATCAGTATAGCAAAAGTTTAGATCATGAAATAACTATTTTTGATGCTTTTGGTGGAACGGGGATAAGGGGTGCAAGATATTCCAAGGAAGTTGTGGGTGTTGAAAGTGTTGTTGTAGGTGATGTTAATCCTGTTGCTGTTGAGGTAGCTAAAAAAAATATGGAATTAAATGAAATTACTAATGTTGAAGTAATTAAAAATGATGCTAATGTGTTATTACAGTCAAATAAAGGACTTTTTGATATTATTGACATAGATCCTTTCGGTACTCCTTCAATGTTCACTCAATCAACTGCAATTAATATAAAACCGGGGGGTTTAATCTGTATTAGTGCAACAGATACTTCTGCATTATGCGGCACATATCATGATCCATGTTTAAGAAAATATGGTGCGGAACCTCAAAAGACGGAATATTGTCATGAAAACGGTATAAGAATTTTGTTGGCATTCATTGCAAGAAATTTAGCAGTTAATCAAAAGTATATGCACGTGTTATTTTCTCACAGTACTGAACATTATATGAGAATTTATGCAATCGTAAAAAGAGGGGGGAAGAAAACCAATGAATCATTAAACAATATTGGTTTTGTTTCTCATTGTCCAAATTGTTTGTATAGGGATATTCATCACGGTTATGTGCCTATAATTGATGAAAGATGCCCTAATTGTGGTGACAAGGTAGTAATTGCCGGACCTTTGTGGTTAGGCAATATTTCTGATAAGAATTTTATTGGCAATTTGATTAAAACAACTGAAGAATTAAAACTTAATAAGAAAGAAGAAGTATTAAAATTATTTAATTTATGTTATGAAGAGTCAGAGGGGCCTATAACCTTTTATGATATTCATAAAATTTGTAAAAATCTTAAAATTAGCTCTCCAAAAATAAATGATGTTATTGATGAAATTGCTAGAAAAGGATATTTTATCTCACGAACTCACTTTAAATTAACGGGTTTAAGAACTGATATGCCTTTGAATGAATTGAAAGAGTTAATTAAACAAATAAAAGAAGAAAAATTGGGTAAGGAAATTTAATCTATTTTTTGAAAAAAAGTTTTTTGAGTAGGTTTAACTACTCATAATTTAGCATGTTGTGTGTGTAATAATATTGTAATTCGGATGCATGTTGTATTTCGTATGATCTATATGGATTGTTAAAGTAAGGGAATATTGATCCTGATGCAGCATGCATTATTCCGCTTAAATGGCCAAATTCTTTGCAACATACTTGGTAATATAATGGGAATCCACATCCAGGATTTATGAAAATATTTCCTTCACGTACTGTTCCATGCCATACCATAGGTATTGGACCTTCTTGTCCTGCGCTTTTAGCCATTTCTAATACTCTAGCCCATGCATCTTCGAAATTATCATATATTTCACCATCAACTTTGTAATTCCATTTATTATCTGGAACTCCATTTAATCCATAGTCTAAAACTTGATTCCAATCAATGTCTACTTGAGCTCCTGCAGTATCCATAAATGCCATTTCAATTATATACACATTTCCATTCATGAAGTTTCTATAGTTTGAACTTCCTGCAAAGTGTATTACTATTGCACATTTTGATCCTCTTTCTTCAGCATATTGTGCAAGTAAATTAGCATGTACGTGTCCTGGATACATATCAGGGTTTGCAATTTTTACAAATGCTAGTCTACCTAATGGTTCCACATCATTTGACGTTGCTGATGTTGAAACATAAAGAAAGCCGATTAGTAAAAATATAACAACTATAAAAATTACATACCATTTCATATATGTTCACCATTGTTTTGAGAGTTTTTTAATATTTCTATTATAGTATTATGTTTGTTTGTGTTTAGATATAATATTTTTTTAACTTTTTTTGGTATTAAATATTGGCTAAGTTTAGGGCTATATGAAAAAGTTGTTATGATATTTTTGTTTATTTTTTTTTTAAAGATGTTTAAAATCCAATTTGATAAATGTCTAAATGGACTATTTACTTATTTTTATTTTAATGAAATGGTAATTTATAGAATATTAATTATTATTATTATAATAATTATCATAACTTTTTATTGAAAAATTAAAAAACTTCAATATTTTTTTTATTTCATTAACTATTTAGAAAAGGTTTATATATTATTAGGATAATAAATATTTTATATTACAATTAAAGAAATATATCAAAATTTGATATATTGTTATAAAAATGATTTTTTAAAAGTAGGGATTTTATGAATCAAATAACCAATAATTATAACTCAGAATCAGAAAATATAGAATTATCAATGGATGCACTAGATAAAAAAATTTTAGAATTATTAAGTGTTGATGGAAGGAAATCTTACAGGAAGATTTCACGTGAATTAGGTGTTTCAGTTGGTACTATTCATAATAGGGTAGATAAATTAACAAAATCTGGAATTATAAATAAATTCGTACCTGTAATAGATCATGAAAAATTAGGATATACACTTACTGCAATTATTGGTCTTGAAATTAAAGGTGGGACAGTAGCACATTTAACGGATAAAGAACCATTTAAAAACAATTTATTAGCAGTATATGATGTAACAGGTCAATTTGACGGTATAATAATTGCTAAATTTAAAAATACTTTTGAATTAAATAAATTTATTAAATTATTATTAAACGAAGAAATTGTTACTAGAACTTATACTCAAACAGTATTAAACATTGTTAAAGAAGAATTAAATTCATCAATGATTAATTTTGATGAATAAGTAATAAATCCTATTTTAAACCTTTTTTTCTTATTAAAATTATTCTCATTTATCTTTATTAAATTTTTAGATACTTTTTAGACTTCACTTTATTAAAGCAATTATATTAAACATAAACTAATAAATATTCAATCTGAAAATTAAACAATCCTTGTAAATAAATGATTTTTCTTTATTCTTTAATAAATATTATAAATATTATCAAACATAGAAAATTCTCCTCTATTATCCTTCTACTACACTTTTGAGTGAAGCGGATCATTTTGAAAGAAATAGGGGAACTTATTTATAGGAGTTAATGTTTCAAAATATAAATCGTTATTTTGAACAAAGCTATTTTAAATATTCTTAATCATATAATATAATTATCTAAAATTTTATATATTGTTTAATAGTAAATTTTAAGGAGACTTTTTATTATGCCGAATATGGAATTTCCAGATACTCAAGACAAACAACCCCAAACTCCAATATCATTAACACGTGTCGGAGTAACCGGCGTGAAAAAATTATTAAAAATAGAACGGGGAAATAAGCGACCAATAATATTATTACCAACATTCAATGCTTTTGTAGATTTACCAAGCACTCAAAAGGGAGTGCACATGTCAAGAAATCCGGAAGCAATATCTGAAATAATTGCTGAATCCGCTAATGAAAAAGAAATACATCTTGAGGACATATGTGCTAATTTAGTAAAAAAATTATTAAAAAAACATGAATATGCAATACGTGCAGAAACAGAAGTTAAAAGTGAATACATAATAAATAAATATTCTCCAGTAACAAATAAAAAAACTCAGGAAACCACACAAATAATATCAAGGGCAATAGCTTTAAAAGACCAAACAGGCAAAATTTCAGTAAGAAAACTGATTGGAGCAGAAGTTGTTGGAATGACAGTCTGTCCATGTGCTCAGGAATCTGTTGAAAAAGAATCAAAAGTTAAACTATTGGAATTCTTGGATGAAGAAACAACAAATAAGGTATTGGATGCAGTAACATTTGCTTCTCACAATCAGAGAGGTATTGGTTCAATATTATTAGAAGTACCAGAAAACCAAGAAATTAATGTGGATGATTTAATTTACATTATTCAAAATTCAATGAGCTCTCCAGTATGTGAAATACTTAAAAGACCTGATGAAAACAGAGTAGTTACTCAGGCTCATCAAAACCCAGTATTTGTTGAGGACTGTGTGCGAAATATGGTTTTGGGTTTGCTTGAGAAATATCCTGATTTGCCAGATAATTCTTTAGTTACTATTAAACAAATAAATGAAGAAAGTATACACCAACATAATGCGTATGCAGAAAAAAATACATCATTTGGTGAATTAAGAAAAGAATTTAAAAATGGATGATAACATGGAAGTAATAGAAATTTCTAGAAAAATAATGGAATATATGGATGCTTTTCAGGGATCAAAACCTGTTGTACATAATCCTGATGCAATGGTAATTAGGAATAAATCCGCATCTAAACTTAAAAAGGAAGATATGCAACCTAAACTAAAAGAATTATTTGAATATTTGGGAATTCAAAAAGTAGAAGTGGGTTCAGAAAAATCTCGTAAATTAACTGAAAAAGTTGATTCAACATTTAGAAGAACAGAAGAAGTATATGATGAGTCAAATGGAATAGATGGGATAGAAAAACTTAAGCATACTTTTGAAATAACTGGTTTTGATGCAGAATATATTATGGGTCAAATAGGGAATATTGCAGTTTATGTTGTAGTATGGATGGATAGATCAGGTTTTGGACCAATGTTTGTTGAGGCTATGGTTGTTAACATTATAGATGAAGAGTAAAAAAATTACTTTTACTATTTTTTGTGGTAGTTATGATAATCTCAAAACAAGAAGCAAAAGAGATATTATGTGCTGATTTTGATACAATTTTAGATTTAATTAAAGAAATAAACATTCAAAAGAAGAATACAGTAACATATTCAAAAAATGTTTTTTTACCGTTAACTCATATTTGTCATAATAATTGTGGATATTGTACTTTTAAAGAATTACCTGAAGAAACTGAATATTTGCTAATGAATGAAGAAAAAGTATATGATTCTGTTAATGAAGCAAAAAAACTGGGTTGCACGGAAGCATTGTTCGCTTTTGGTGAATCAGCAGATAAAAACCAGCACGTTATGGCCATATTGGATAAATGGGGTTATGAATCAATGGTGGATTACGTTTATTCCTTGTCTAACAATATCTTGAATGATTATGCTTTATTACCTCATACTAATATGGGAATTATTTCTAGAGATGAATTAAAATTATTATCACAAGTAAATGCTTCTATGGGATTGATGTTAGAGACAACTAATAAAAAACTATTAAAAACAGTAGTTCATGAAGACAGTCCTGGAAAAAATCCGGATAAAAGGTTAAAGTTTATAAAAAATGCGGGAAAAGAAAAAATACCCTTTACTACGGGATTGCTCATAGGTATCGGTGAAACAATGGATGACCATATTGATTCACTATTTGAAATACGCAGATTACATGACGAATATGGACATATACAGGAAATTATATTACAAAATTTTAAACCTAAACCCGATATTCTTATGGCGAACTATCCTGAACCATCAGTTATTGACTTATTAAAACTAACGGTATTAACTTCAATAATGTTTCCAGACGTAAGTATTCAAATACCTCCAAATTTAAACAAGAATTTAATACCCTTTTTTATCATTGCTGGAGCGGATGATATTGGAGGAATTTCTCCAATAACTAAGGATTATGTTAATCCGGATGATGAATGGCCTAAAATCCAAGAATTATCATCTGAAATTGAAAAAATAAATTATAATCTTAAAGAAAGATTGCCGGTTTATGAAAAATTTATTAATAGAAATTTCTTAAATGAAAACTTATATGAAAAAACAATTAAATTAAAAAAAGAAATTAATTGACTTTAATGTCAACTACAGTATGGTATACGCCGGGGGAATATTTTTTTATAGTTCTTTTGTTGAGAACTTCAATTGATCTATCAACTTTTTCTGCAGCTTCCTGAACTCTTTCTACAGGTCTTTTAAATAATATTGGTTCTGGTGTTGATTCATGATAATGAACAATGCCTCCTTGTTTTAAGTATTTCATAGCACTATCCAAGTAATGATGTGTAGTTCCAATGTATCCCATCATTATCCTGTCGGCAACATGGTCAAATTCTTGTGTGCCACAATCTCCAAGTATTGGTTCAACAATATTTTCAACCTTGTTTAGCTTAATATTTTCACATAAATAATTGTAGGAAGTTGGATTAATTTCAATGGCATAAATTTTTTTAGGTTTTGAATGTACTGCCATTGGAATTGTGAAATATCCAATTCCCGCAAACATGTCAATAATTACCTCATTTTTGTCAGGTAATTTGCTCATTCTTAATCGTTCACCAGTATTGCCCTTGGACCACATAATTTTTGAAACATCAAATTTAAATTTACAATAATTTTCTTTATGAATTGTTTCAGTTCCTTCCCCATAAATCATTTCAACATCGGGTTCTCTTTTTTGTCCATGAATTTGACCTAATTTAACAACCCTATTGATATATGGTAATTTTATGAGTTCTTCTAAATCTTCAGGTTCTTTTTTCACGACTAATATGTCTCCGATTAATTTGCCTTTCATTAGAATCACTTTAAATTAAAATCTAACGCCCATATAATTTATTAATTCAATTAAATCTTCAAAAGCCATTAACTCTTGTTTTAAAACATCATTTTTTGTTAAAGTTCCACTCATTTCACCATCAACTGTTAATGTGTCTGGCCCTCTATGAATCAATCTGAATTTTCCATCTTTTCTAAATATTTCCTCAGCAACCATATCATGAACAAAACATCTTCCGGGAAGAATTACAGTATCCTTAACTTCATCTAAATCTATTTCTTCTAAATCTTCAGCAGTAATTAAACAAGCAATGTCCTGATTTGTTTCAATAACATTAACATGTTCTGATGCATCCAGGTTGTCTAAAATTTTTCTAATATATTTTGCTGAAATTTTACTTGTAATAAGGGTGGCTTCTGATTTAATTGGAGTTAAAATTTCCAGATATTCTCTATTTTTATCTTTAGATAGAGCATAAGGACTATCTGTTAATGGGTCGCACACGGGAGTACCTGTAACTCTCAGATTATACTCCTTGGAAGTTTCAATAACTAATTGTTCAAATTCGTCGATTGGTTGTTCATCAATACCGGGAACTATGGGATCACCATTGAGAATTAATCCTTGGTTTCTATTATTGGCAAATCTCATTAATATTAACGCCTTTGCACCCCAAGATTCTAAGTTTTCACAGGTACGTGCTAACTCTTCTCCATCATTAACACCAGGTATTATAATCGATGCGGCATGAACATCACATGTTTGACAAAAAGTCTTCAAAGCTTCAATTGATGCATCAGGTGTTGGATCGTTCATCCAATTTTTCCTTAAAATAGGATCTGTTGAAAATGTAGTGTATGTGGTTTCAACAACACCATTATTAATTAGTTTATCAACAATACTGGCATCATCAATGCCCTTTCCACTTGTGTAACCTAAATGAATAGGTAAACCCATTTCATTTATGCCCTGCGTTAATTCTAATAATTGGGGATAACAACTTACATCCCCATCTCCTGTTATATTTACCATTGTGTCTTTTGGAATTTCAGTCTGGAATATGTTTGAATTTAATGTGGATAAAACGTGGTATGCTGGAAAATAGTCCCTTGTCATGTTCGTATCTGTTGTACAGTGAGGACAACCTATCTGTCCTGGAGGACAATTCTTACATCCCAATATTTTACTTTCTTTTACATTTTTGAAGTAACAATATTCACAAAAACCTCTACAATTTTTCCCAGGAATTCCACCAACATCTGCCATAATCTGCATATCTAATTATTTCTTAATCATGTTTTTTATAGTATCCTATCATATCTCCACATTGACAAAAAAATATAACTGATAATGTTTACATAAATAACTAATAATAATTATTCGACATAATTAATTTAATAGGTAGTGTATTTATGATTGGTAAAAGTACTCATATTGTAGATTGTAGGGAAACAAGAGGAATTGGTGAAGGTGGAGGAATAGCACAAAGAGGAACGTATGCACAATGTGGCGATGATTTATTGGCAGTGGCAATGTCTCCGGGACGTAGACATATTACAAAACCAGTATGTGAGATAACATTTGCATTACGTGAAGCAAACATACAAACAAGTACGTTGGTATTGGATGCTGGTTCCGGAGTACCTAAAGACACGCCGTCTGGTGGTGGACAGGGATTATTTGGTGTAACTCCGAAAGAAATTTCTCAAATGAGTCGTCATAAGGTAGTTTTAATTCACTTTGGAGGAGTTAAAAATCATATTATATACAAAGCAAAGCACGTGCTAAAAAATATAAATAAACCTGTAATTATTATAGCACAGTATCCTGTTGATTTTGAAGACTTTGCAGAGATTGGTGTAAAAACATCCGCAGTTATGCCGGATAAACCAGAAACCAAAGGTACAATAGTTGAATTGATAACGGATGTAATTCGTGGAGAAACTTGTACTCAAAGTAAATTAGACGAGATAATTGACAAAGTAGAAAATACGATACAAAAATATGGATATTAGGGGCAATCATATGGATTTAATCTTTAACTTAGCAATTGTAACCTTAATGGGATTAATTGCAATAATTGCAGGAATTTTTGAAGATTTAGAATCAGATGTTGCATCCACAAGTAATCCAAATTCTCAAGTTCAATTAGCTCCACAAATTGGTAATTTACATAAATTTTTTAATCGGGCTGTATCTGGGGAACCGTTATTTGTCGGAACAATTGCCACAATATCTGGTTCAATAGCATATGTACTGTTATTACAAAATTATCCTGTACTTTTAGTGCTATTGTTATCCTCACTAGTAGCAACTCTAGTTCAAGTTGTATTTTCTGTCACTTCTTATATTGGTCGTATAACCAGTCAAGCATTGTATAATCAACCCATATTTTTGGATGTCTTACAGAAACATCTCCCAACAATAGCAGCTCATGCTTTCATAACAATCATATCTATCACAACTTTATCATATTTGATGGTGAACATACTAAATCCTGCAGTACCCTTAATATTGCCTGTTGTAACCTTGTTTATGGGTGTTACATTAGGATCAATAGGTTCTGCTGTGGGTGATATACATTACGGTGCCGAAAAATTATATCAAAATTATGAGTTTGGAGCGGGGATAGCTGTTTCAAATAATGGAAATATTGCTACAAAATCTGCATTAGGTTCTCAAAGTTCATTGGATGTTGTTAATTTCTGTTCAAAGTTTGGTGGACCAATAACTGGTTTAACTTTTGGAATTATAATATTCCTTAATTTCTGGATTTACTTTGTTTTCGGAATAAATTATGGAATAATTGCTGGTTTATTCATAGTGTTAATTTTCATTTTACTGAATATGCTTCTTGAACGTAATTCCCGTTCAAAATTTGGGAAGTATGAAAAATAATGGGGAATTGCAATGATTATGGAACTATTAATTAGTATAATAATAGGTGCAACTTTTATTGGTATTGGTGTTCATTTTATACCAGTGGGTGGAGCACCAGCTGCATTATCCACATCTGCAGGAATTCCCACTGGAGCACCAATGATAACAATTGGTATGGGAATTACTGGAATATTGTCAGCAGCTTCTTTCACTTCACAACCGGAAATAATAATGATTTCTTATGGTGCTGTTGGTTCAATGATTATGATTGCTGTAACAATGTTTTTCTCAAATCTTATTCACGTATATGGGGTAGGTGTTTCTCCAGCATCTTCCAATTTTGAAAATGATTTAATCACTGGCAATTCTCAGGAAGAATATGTGAGTCCTGGAACAACAGGTCATGGAATACCAACAGTATCATTTATCAGTGGAATAATCGGTGCTTTATTAGGTGGAATAGGTGGAAGTTTAGCATTCACTTCAATATTCAAAATATTAAATAACAAACTATCCTACAATTTAATTATTACAGGATCATTATCTGCAATATTGGCAGTTTTATTATTTTTCATCATTGCCGTGGTTGCTTCATATAATATTGGAGGTACAATACAAGGGTTTTATGACGAAAAGTTTAAACAAAAAATAGTATCGGGAACAGTTTCATGTTTTTTAATTTCAATAGTGCTTGCAATAGTTTACATTCTTATAATAGGAGGATTAATTTATGTCGGATGATTTAATACCCAACCAATTAATTACTATCATAGCAATTCTTGGATGTTTAATCTGTTTATATGCAAGCAGTATTGTTTTTGTTGGAGGAATTTTTGCTATTGTTTCAACAGTACTTGCAACAGTATATGGTACAAACAATTTACGACACGTGGGAAAATATAGTCTGGGGACAGGGGTTCCGTCTATTGTTTATATGTTAGCTGCTATTGGTGTGGTAAGTTATTTTACTGGAATGGCTTCTTCATTTTATTTAAATCAATATGCATATTTCCCAATTATTAGCTTAATCTTTGCAGTAGTAATCTCATATGTTGTTTCTTTAGTATGTCGACATATATTTAAAATACAAGTGGAAATTTTGTCAAAATCATTCATATCCATTTCTATTTCGTCAATGTTTGTAATATTGTCAATGTCCGCATTTCTTGCTCAAACATACTATCCAACAGTAATATATGATGTGGTAGTTAAAAATGGTTTAATCTTGTTATTGTTGATTTGTACGGTAATGGCAGTACAGAATCCTTATAACTCATGTATGGGACCTAATGAAGACCAGTACAGAACATTGTCTTTATCAGCATCTAATGCATTTCTAATGATGGTGGTTTTATCAATCATTGCTTTGTTAATGGGACCCTATTGGTATGTTTACTTGTTGATTTCAATTATAGGTTGGTTTGTATTTTTCAGGAAATATATTGTTTATTCTAAGCATCAAGCTGCTTCAATTAAAAGATATGGTTTATGGCCAAATGATGATGGAGAGAATTAGTTATGGAAAATGAAATGTCAAAAATTATTATTGATGATGATTTGGTAATGGATGTAAAAACAGGTATTGTTGGTTCTGCTTCTAATATGCAACCTGAAAATATTCCAGTATTCCCTACCGATGAAATCATGTCTCAAATTGACCGATTAGATGATGCAATAACTGATTTTGAATCATCATTTGATTCTCATTCAATTTCAAGATTATCTTTTCCTGGTCGTGAAGGAGTATATTACACTGCAGGTTTGTTGAGGAATGTTGTTATTGGAGTAATGATAGCATTAATTTTTATAATTTTATTAGTATAAAATAAGGTGATTCCGTTGGTAGAAAAAAAAGAAGTTATTGAAGGATGGCCTTTAGAAACTGGGGATTATAGTGTCGGGGATGTTGAGTGTGCCGTAGCAGTAGTTACTTTAGGTTCAAAAATGAATGAAGAACTTGTTTCAAAAGGGGCGGCAATAGCTGGACCATTACATACAGAAAATTTGGGTATAGAAAAGGTAGTGGCTAATATTATTTCAAATCCAAACCTAAGATTCTTGATAATATGTGGATCTGAGGTTCAAGGACATATTACTGGAAAAACAGTTGAAGCATTATATGAAAATGGTATAGATGAGGATACTAAATCAATCATTGGTTCTCCAGGTGCAATACCATTTGTTGAAAACTTAACCGTTGAGGCCGTTGAAAGGTTTCAAAAGCAAATTTCTATTGTTAGCATGATAAATAATGAGAATATTTATGAAATATCTTCAAAAATTGATGAATGCATTGCTAATGATCCGGGGGCATATGAAGAAGATGCGATGATTGTCAAATTAAACGATTCAGAGGAAGAAAATAATGATGAAGAAGAATCAGAAGGGATCATATCTACTAATTCAAATGTTGATTCATCAAGTATATATTTATTGGAGATTGAGACAAGAATTCGTTCATTAAATTCAGAAATTAAGGAAATGGCAAGTATTGAAAAATTTTCTTCGGGGTATTATGCTGGAAAAATAGAGGGAATTGTTATAGGATTTATATTTGCTTTAATTCTTATATTAATTGTATATTGGAGATTGGCTTAAAATGGATAGAATACTGAATAATATTAGGAATTTAACGGAATCTGTGGAGTATAAGACACAATTACTTGGAAGAAATCAGCGATTATTGTCTGGTGTCACCGATACTCAAGTATCAGGATTTTTTATAGGTTTTATAATAACAATATTAATTATTGGGTTGCCTATAATATACTTTAAGGGAGGATTTTAATGTCTGATAATTTAAAAGAAGATCTTGAAATTATTAATCAAAGATTGGATAAATTAGAGGAAAGATTAGAGGAATCACATAGTGAATATTCTAAACAATATGGAAAAATTGTTGGAAGGGATATTGGAATATTATATGGGATAATTATAGCATTAATTTTTATTATTATAATGTTAAAATTTAAAATAATTTAGGGGAAGTTTTATGTTTAAATTTGAAAAAAAGCAAGAAGTATTTGACATTTATGGTGTTAAAATCGGAGGTCAACCAGGGGAATATCCTACTGCACTAGCAGGTACAATTTTTTATGCAGGTCACAACATAATAGAAGATGAAAATAAGGGGATTTTTGATAAGGAGAAAGCGGAGTCATTATTAAATACTATGGATGAAATGTCTGAAAAAACAGAAAATCCTGCAATTATTCAAATATTTGGAGCAACACCTGAAGCATTAATAAAATATATTGATTATGTTAGTGAAATAACTGATGCACCATTTTTAATTGATTCAACAGCTGCTGATGCCCGTATAGCTGGAGCAAAACATGTTACAGAAATAGGTTTGTCTGAAAGAACTATTTATAACTCAATTAACATGTCAATTGATAATCAGGAAATTGATGCATTAACAAATTCTGACATAACTTCTTCCATCATTTTAGGTTTTAATCCTACTCAGCCAGGTTCTGATGGAAAAATAAGTATCTGGGAAGATGGTTCAGGAATACTGGAAAAAGGTCTTTTAGAAATAGCAGAGGATTGTGGAATATATAAACCATTAATGGATGTTGCTGTGACTCCTTTAGGTCAGGGTGGAGGAATAGCCATAAAAACAACCTTGAAAGAGAAAAGTAAATGGGGTTATCCTGCTGGAAGTGGAGTTCATAATGTACCTTCTGCGTGGGAATGGATAAAGCAATATAAAAAAGAAAATCCTGAGGTTTGGCCAGTATGTGATGTGGGAGCAAATATAGTCCAACAAATGGTCGGCGGAGATTTTGTATTGTTTGGTCCGATAGAAAATACAAAAATGGTATTTACTGCATGTGCAATGACAGATATGTTCCTTGCTGAAGCAAATGAAGAAATTGGAGTATCTCCAGTAGAACAACATCCATATAATATATTGTTATGATAACATGTTTGAAAAAATAATTCTCCCCAAATTACCTTCTTCAGAAATAGAAAAGCAATTTTACACAGTATTATCTGTTGAATTAGGTAATACTACCATTAAATCCATTATTTTAACAACTAATGTTAAAACTAATCAAAATTATCAAATTAATAAAGTTGTTAAGTTAACCCGAGAAATTAGATTGCCTAAAGAATCAGAAATTATTTTTGGACATACCATATGGGAAAGACCATTATCCAAAGAATCAATAGAAGAATCAATCTCTGAAATAATCAGTGGATGTTTGAATCAAGCCAACTTAAAAGTATCTGATTTGGACTTTGTTGTACGTTCTACAGGAGTAGTTGCATTACATTCATTATCTGATGAAATTGGATTAATTATTAAAGCATTATCTGATGGTTGTTTAAATGCAGGAATTAAACCCAATCAAATGACTGCACCATTTTCAATAAACAATATTCCGAATCATATTAGGCAGTACTCTTTTTTTAACAGCATTCAATTTGATGGTTCTGTTGTTAGTGTAACCTCTCCTGAAAAAACGGGGATTGTCTCTAATGAAATGGAAAGTGAGCTTGTTACTGCAGGGATTAAATTAGCTTCAAAACAATCAAATGTGGATTATCGTAATCCTTTAATATCAATTGATATGGGAACTACTCTTGCAGGACAGGTTGTAGATAATTCAAAACCTTATGCAAAAGTTTTATGTAACTTTGTAGGATTGGCAGGAGGACTTCCTGATATTTTATTAAGGGGTTGTGGAATGATAGATCAAAATGAATCCACAATTGACATAGAAAATAATAGATTATCCGATGGATTAAATATACAGGATATTCAAAAAAATACTCTTAAAATTCATGAATATGTTGATATTATGGAAGTGCTGGATAATATTCATGATTGGGGATATGTGTATATAGGCGATTTTGAAGATACTGGCATGAATATAATAGGTTCTAAAATAAATGATGAAAATAAAATAATTAAAACATTTAATTCAATTGTAAACAATATGTCGGATGAGGAAATTTTATTGCAAATTGATGATATTTGTGCATATGCAATTAAAAGGATTTGTGATGAAACAAAAAGATTGGGTTTGCTTTCTGAAGGGATGGCATTAGGAATTACAGGACGTGCTGGAATAACGGGTAATAAACCTGTTTTGATAAATAATTACTTAAAAAAAGATTTTAATAAAATATTGTTTGTTCATGATGCTTTAGCATTAGGTGCAGTAATGATGGCTAGATGTATGAATTCTCTAGGCACTCCAACAAATCCGATTGGTGGCTCAAAAAATGGATATTGCATCATGCAACAAAGAATAAAAAAACAAAAAAAAGTTAATTAAAAGACTGTGTTGAAGCCATTTCTTCTAGTCTTCTAATTCTTTCACTTGTCTCTGGATGTGTGGAAAACAAATTTTTAATTTTACTACCTGCATTTCCAAAAGGATTAATAATAAACATATGTGCATCAGTACTTTTAGCATTGTTCATTGGATGTTGATTAACACCAAATTCTAATTTTCTCAAGGCATTTGCTAATGCTAAAGGATTTCCACAAATTTGTGCTCCAGTTGCATCGGCTTTATATTCACGGGATCTGCTAATTGCAAGTTGAATAATTGAAGCTGCAATAGGACCTAAAATTGCTATTAATATTGTTGAGACAATATCCATCAGTCCATCATTATCTCTACTTGCAAAAATAACTGCAAATCTACTCCAACTTGCTAGAGCAACAATCATACCAGCTACAGTAGCAGCTACAGAACTGATTAAAATATCCCTATTTTTGATATGTCCCATTTCGTGTGAAATTACTCCTCTTAATTCGTCTTCATTCAATAATTGAAGAATTCCTGTTGTCACAGCTACTACTGCATGGTTCTGATTTCTGCCGGTTGCAAATGCATTAGGATCTGATGATTGAATTACAGCAACTCTAGGTTTTTTTATATTGGCCCTATTTGCTAAATCAGTTACAATTCTGTGTAAATTAGGAGCCTCTTCTTCACTAACTATTTTAGCATTATACGATCTTAATGCTATTTTATCACTATAGAAATATGAAACAAAGTTCATAACAATTGCAAAGAATAGACCTATGAGGATTCCTAAGCTACCTAAATTAAATACTCTTCCTAAAAATCCGAATATTATTACTAATATGGCAGATAGAAAACCTAATAAGATAACCGTTTTTAAATTTTCTAACATATTTATTCCTACTATTTTTTTTTGATTAATCAAATAAAATTCAAATAATAAATTATGTTGATTAGTTATATAAAGTTTTTTCAATTTTTAATATTTAAATATTTTATTGAAAAAATATTATAGTAATTAGAGGATTTATTATGACAACTGCATTAGTTATGGCTGGGGGAAAAGGTACACGGATGGACTTAGATTGTGAAAAACCATTAATCGAAGTTAATTCAAAGCCAATGATTAGTTATGTGATAGAAGCATTAATCAATTCAGAGTATATTGACAATATTTTGGTTGCTGTTAGTCCTAACACTCCATTAACATCTAAATATTTGGAAAAATTTCCAGTTACTATAATAAATACTAGTGGTGAGGGTTATATAGAAGATTTATCTGAAGTTCTTTCAAATCCTGATGTTGTGGTTGAAAATGAAGTTATAATGACTATTGTTTCGGATTTACCATTTGTTACTTCTAGTCAAATTGATGATGTTTTAATTCATTATTATGAACGGAAAAAACCTGCTATGTGTGTTTCTGTTCCTGAAAAATTGTTTGATGAATATGGTATTAAACCTACATTGGTATATGATGGATTGGTACCTACTGGGGTTAATTTGTTGTTAGCAAATAATGAAGAACAAGATCAAAGTATTTATATTTCTGAAAATGTTGAATTAGCATTTAATGTGAATACTTTAAATGATTTGGATATTTCTGAAAAATATAATAAAAATAATTTTCAATTTTAAAAAAATTATATATAGTTTGGATTATAAAAATTATATCATAATTATTACCAATAACTTAAGTAAAAAATCATTAGGTGGGCATGAATGACAAACGAAAGGGAATTAATTAAAGGTGAAGAAAAATTATGGGCTGATATCCGAGGATATCAAGTAGCTACAAACAATGCACGTATTTTAGGAAATCTAGAAGAATTAACTATTGATGAAAAAACAGGAAAAATCACCGATATTGTTATAAGGACAGATTCTGAAAGAGGTGTCAATGTTAAAGGTGCAAAACGTAATGGTGACTTGTTAGTAGTACCATTCGGTAAAGTCGAAAAAGTCGGTGAATTCATAATTATCTCAGGATAATTCGGAAATAAAATAATTTTATTATTATTTTATTATACTATTTTTATACTACTTTTTGTAAAATTTATTTAAAATTAGTAAAATCTATTTTTTTGAAGGTTATTTTTATATAAAAAAAGTTATAGAAGATGAATTACATTCCTTCCATACTTAAATCCATAATACTTTTGGTTTCTTTTGCTAGTTCTTCAGGTAATCCTTTTATATCAATATCTAAGAAACCTCTGACTATCATGGATGCTGCTTCATCTTCTGTTAATCCACGAGCCATTAAATATTGAATTTCTGCTTCTGCTATTTTTCCTACTGCGGCTTCGTGTGATAATTCCATATCAGTACAATCTCCTCTTAATTCGGGGATTGAATATATCTTTGAGTCATCTGATAATATTAAACCCATACATTCTAAGTGACCTTTTGCTTCATGAGCTTTTCCGTGTAGGTCTCCTCTGGTGATTATGGTTGATTTGTCTTCAGATATTGCACGGGTAATCATTTCGGATTGTGAGTTGATACCATTTAATACGGTTCTAGAACCTTGATCAATAACAGAATCGTCTTTTCCTGCAAGTATTGATTGAAAAAATACTTTTGTGTTTTGTCCATTTGCATATGCTGTAGGATAAGCTTGTAAGTTTCTTACAGGTTTTGTTAAGATGTAATTTGATATGTATGTACTGTTATCATCCATAATTACTCCAGTTCTAGGTCTAACATCTACCTCTTTAGCCCAGTTGTGTACCATTGTAAATGTTACTTTTGAATTTTCCTTAAGGTAAAATTCGGATACTCCTATGTGGGCTGCGTTATCTACGTGTGCTGCTGTGGAACATCCTGTGATAATATTTATTTCAGAATTTTCTTCTGCAATAATTATATTATGTGCTGTTTGTCTTACCGTATCATCTCCGATATACATACATGCTTGGATAGGTAATTCTAATTTTGTACCAGGTAAACTTCTAATGAAATATCCGCTTAATGAACCTAACTCTGTGGTTGCCGTATATTTATCTGCATCTACCTGTACTGCATTCCACATGTAGTCTGCTAACCAGTCATATTTTTCAAAAGCTTGTGCAGTTCCCATAACTTCTACTCCAGGGAACATGTTGTTTACAAAGACTTCTGATTGATCCATTTGTAAGAATGATGCAGATCTATCTTCTTCATTGGTCATCATACCTACACTGGTTAATGTTTCTTTGTCTGTTTTTTCTAAATCATCTAATGAATCAATATGTTCATGAGCATCCACATCTGCTGCTTGGTATTCATTTAAATCTATATCTTCACCAATAATGGCTTTTTTATTGACCGCTTTTTCTGCCCTATCTTTTATTGAAACCATGTTATATCTCCCCAAATCCTGATTTTCTAATGTCAGTCATTATTTCTTCTGGATTTCCAGTTTTGACTATTTTTCCATCGATTAATACGTGTGCGTGTGTAGCATCTACAAATCTTAAAATGTATCCGAGGTGTGTTATTAATAATCCACCTTTTTTGCTAGTTTCATCGTTTTGTCCTAATAATGTGCTGATTTCTTTAGAAATTAATTCTACATTTTCTATGTCTACTCCAGAATCAGGTTCATCAAACATGATTAAATCGGGTTGTTGTGCCAGTAATTGCAGTAATTCTGATCTTTTTACTTCTCCTCCTGAAAAACCTAGATTTACGTCTCGGTCTAGGAAGTGTTCATTTAATTTTAGTCTTTCACCAAGTTTGACAACTTCTTCATCTAGTTCGTCATCGGTTTTGTATTCATGTTTTGAATCTACAATTTTTAGTAAGTCTTTAAGTTTTACTCCACGGATAGCTGGTGGGTTTTGGAAGGTTACTCCTAAGCCTAATGCTATTCTTTCATGTGTTTCTAAACTTGTTATGTCTTGACCTTTGTATACTATTTTTCCTTTTGTTACTTTATAATTTGGGAATCCTAATATTGTCATGAATAATGTACTTTTTCCTGCGCCGTTCGGACCTAATAAAACGTGTGTTTCACCTTCATTTATATTAAGATTTACTCCGTTTAATATTTTTTTTCCATCTACTTCTACTTCTAAATCAGATATCTCAAGTAGCATTCAATCACCAAAATAAAAATTGATAAATTATTATGATATATAAAATCATTCTATTTTTTTATTATAATATTATATTTTCTTCTTTGTTCTTTATATGTTTTATTCACATGTGTTATATAACGGCGTTATTTTTTTCATCCTTTTTAGTTTTTTCTTTTGTTACTGCCTGAAAATATTTTTGGTTATTTGTAATGATTTATTATGATTTTATTTAGGTTAACCTAAAGTTATGTCATTTTTTTTATTATTATTATTTTTTCAGAAATTACCTTAAAGCTCTATTTTTTTTAAAATAATGATTAAATTTGCTTTTTCATATGGTTTGATTATCTTATTTTTTAAGCATTTTTGACAAAAATCTCATTCATCATATTTAAACTTAACGGTTCTATCTATAAAATAACATTTATAATAATAGTTGTAGTGATATATTATTGTACATTATTTTAGTTAATTGTACAATCTTTTGTACTACTTAGACATTTGTTTAATAGTACATAACACGTGTTTAAATTATTAAATTTAAATGTCGAATCATTTAAAATTGTTAAAATGATTATTGTAAATCAAATAATCATGTTTTTTTATAATAGGAGGAAAAATAATGGCTAACGACGATATTAAAATAATCGTTTTCAGTTGTAACTGGTGTTGTTACGGTGGAGCAGACACAGCAGGAACTTCAAGAATGCAATACCCACCTAACATAAGAATGATCAGAGTAATGTGCTCTGGAAGAATTGAACCTCAATTTATACTCAAAGCTCTCAGAGAAGGAGCAGACGGAGTATTCGTTGGTGGATGTCATATGGGAGACTGCCACTACGATGCAGGTAACTACAAATTTGATAGAAGAATGAGATTAATCTACAGATTGTTAGATGAACTTGGTGTTGAAAAACAAAGAGTTCAACATGACTGGATTTCAGCTTCTGAAGGAGAAAAATTCGCAAGTACTATTAGAAGAGTAACTGCAGAAATTCAAGAATTAGGTCCTTCACCACTCAAAGCACAATTAGCACAGGAGGAATAAGTACATGGCAGATAAAAAAAGAATAGGAACTATGTGGCTCGGCGGATGTTCTGGATGTCACATTGCATTAACAGATTTACACGAATTATTATTAGATGTATTAGAAGTAGCAGAATTCGAATTCAGTCCAGTACTTATGGATACAAAATATGATGAAATTCCAGAAATGGATATCATATTAATTGAAGGTGGAATTCGTAACGACGAAAACAGAGAATTAGCTGAAGTATTAAGAGAAAAAGCTGACTTTGTTGTAGCATACGGATCCTGTGCAGAATTTGGTGGAATTCCTGGATTAGGAAACTTACACACAAACGATGAATTAACTACAGAAGCATATATAAACTCATGCTCAACAGTAAACCCAGACGGTATAATTCCTAACGAATCAGTACCTCACTTAGAAAGCAGAGTAAGACCATTATCTGACGTAATCAAAGTGGATGCAGCTTTACCAGGATGTCCACCTAAATCAGATGTAATTGCTCAAGTAGTTATCGCATTAGTACAAGGAGAAACTCCTGAAATCCCTGATAACAACCTTTGTGACGTATGTGAAAGAGAAAAACCACCTACGGGTATGGCAATGGACACCATCAAAAGACCTTGGGAAGTTGGACCAACCGACAAAGACTTATGTTTAGTACCTCAAGGAATAATTTGTTTAGGTCCAGCAACCAGACCATTATGTGGTGCACAATGTCCATCAGTAGATACTCCATGTAGAGGATGTTACGGTCCTACTGATAAAGTATTAGATGCAGGAGCAAAAATGATCAGTGCTATCGGTTCTGACTTCGGTGTAGAAAACGATAAAGAAATTGATCCAGAAGAAGTTGCTAACCAAGTAGAAGACATTGTAGGAACATTCTACACTTACACTTTACCAGCAGCATTAATCCCATTAAAACTAAGAAATTAAATTAATAGGAGGAAAAATTAATGGTAGAATTAACATTAGAACCTGTAACAAGAATTGAAGGTCACGCAAAAATTACTGTAGACCTTGATGAAGAAGGAAATGTAAAAGATACAAAATTACACGTAATGGAATTCAGAGGATTTGAAAAATTCTTACAAGGAAGACCAATCGAAGAAGTTCCAAGAATCGTACCAAGAATCTGTGGTATTTGTGATGTACAGCACCACTTAGCAGCAACTAAAGCATGTGACCAAGTATTTGGTTACAATGATGATGAAATACTCCCAACAGCATACAAAATGAGAGAAATCATGAACTGGGCATCAGTTATACACTCTCACACATTAAGTTTCTACTTCTTATCTGCACCTGACTTTATCGGTGGAAAAGATAGAAAAACTAGAAACGTATTCCAAATTATTAAAGATGCTCCTGAATTAGCTAAAAAAGCATTAGAATTAAGAAGACATGCACAAGACATCATCACAACAATCGGTGGAAGACCTATTCACCAAGTATCCAACACACCTGGTGGAATTACCACTGAATTAAGTGATGAAGTACAAGCTGAAAACTTAGAAAAAGCAAAAAGATGTCTTGACTTATCCTGGGATACCTGGGAAGCAGCTCAACCTATCTTTGAAGAAAACATGGACTTAATCAAAACATTAGGTTATGTTGAAACTTACCACTGTGGTTTAGTAGACAAAAAAGATGGTAGCTGGGACATGTACAACGGTAATGTAAGAATGGTTGACAAAGAAGGTAAAGAATATGCTGAATTTGCACCACAAGATTACACAGACTACATGGCAGAAGGCGTAAAACCATACTCATGGTTAAAATTCCCTTACATTAAAGATATCGGATATCCTGAAGGTGTATACAGAGTAGCACCATTATCTAGATTAAACGCATGTAAGAAAATGCCAGATGCAGCACCAAAAGCTCAAGAATTATTAAACGACTTCAGAGCAACATTTGGAGACTGTCCACAAGAAACATTATTATTCCACCCAGCAAGACTCATCGAATTAATCGCTTCTGCAGAATTAGCAGTTGACGGTCTTGAAGGAGATTTAAGTGGAGAAAAACGTCCTGGAGCTATTGACAGAAGCCAAATCACCGGTGAAGGTGTAGGTATTGTTGAAGCATCTAGAGGAACATTAACTCACCACTACAAAACAGATGAAAACGGTTTAGTAACTGAAGCAAACATCATTGTAGCTACAGTACAAAACAACCCAGCTATGGAAATGGGTATTCAACAAGTAGCAAACACATACATTAAACCTGGTGTAGAAGTAGACGATAAAATTTTCAACTTAATGGAAATGGTTATTCGTGCATACGACCCATGTTTATCATGTGCTACTCACCAATTAGATACTCAAATGAGATTATCCACAATTGAAGTATATGACCATATGGGTAACTTAGTAAAAAAAATCTAAGTAAACTAAAATAAGTACATTCTTTAAAATAATGTTTAGAGTTTCATACTCTATTCATTTTTTTCTTAAAAGTATTAGTTAAACTAATATTTATTAAAATATATTGTTTGTCACATCTTTTGAACAAATCTGACTAAAATAATACTTAGGGAACATAGTATCTTAGTATAAGAATCAAGTTCTTAACTAAAGATTACTATGCTTTTTTTTTTATTTTGATGTGATACTGTTCTTTTCAATCTTACTATTTTTATAAATTTTCTATAATATTCAATAATTTTGTATTTTGGAGTTTATTACTCATCTTGGGAGTGTATATTCCAGTTATCGTATTAATTCCTAGTTTTTTAAATTCTTTGAAATAATTGTTATTGTTGGTAGCATATTGGATTTTCAGTTCTTTATCAGGAAAAATAAGTCGGAGTATGCAGATAATTTTTGATAAGTATTCAATATTATACTGTGGATTATATTCTTCAGGACAGTCGATAAAAGGATCATAACCCTTAATTTGTATTGAATCAACATCATACTTTAAAAGTTTTTTGATTTCTTTAAAGATATCCTCATTACTTTCCCCATAATTTATCATTAATTCATATGTTATGTCCATATTCATTTCTTCTTTGATGTATTTAATAACTTCTTCCTCTTTCGTGTCATAATTTTGATTAGTTTTTTGATTAAATGAGTTGTAAAAATTATTATCGGAAGAGTAAATAATTGAATTTATATTCCTATTTTTCAGGATTTTTATATTATTATAATCGGCTAATCTAACTGCAATAGATATGTTGTATTTTTCTAGGCAGTCAAGTATAATTTCTAACTCTTTAATACCTGTCGTATCTTTGTCATAGCAATTGATTCCTTTAATATTATAATTTTTAATGTCTGAAAGTTTGTATTCCACAATCTTTCTTATATACGGTTCCGTATATTTTCGTCTGGATTCAATCGTTCTATATCCACAAGTAGGACAATTATCTTCTATTTGATAAATTGTAGGGTAATATATGTTACTTTCAAACTTAATTCTGTTGTCCAAACTATTGTTTTTTGATGATTCTGAATATAATTCCCCAAGTTCTTTTTTATTGTTTAAATTAAGAACATAATTTATATCCTCAAAGGTAATACCTTTATTTTTCAAATTTGTAATAATTTTTCTAATCATTTTATTTCTCATGGTTTTTAAATATTTGGAAGATAATATTTTATTTTTTTTATTAAACTATGATAAAAAATATTTATGAACAACTAGAAAAAATAGATTAATGAATTCTTATTTTATCTATAATTTTTTCTATTTATACTTTATTTTTTTTTACTAAAATTTGAAAACATTTATATGCTAATTTTATTAAATATTTCAATTGTAAGAATATTTATTACAAATTATATTGTATGCAAAAAATTCAAATTAAAATGTTTATTTTTGTTTACTCCATTAAACGTACTTAAAACGGTTAAATTACATCTAAAGTGCACTGTTGTCATTTTTGATGTTATTTTTTGTATAAAATATTTGAACACAAATTATGGAAATGTATTTTTAAAGTTGGAGGGATATATTTCTCTTATTTAAGTATTATTGCTGAATTTTACTTCCACTAGCATTTTACTGCATAAAAACACGTATTACTTAATTGTTTCATTGATATTTTTACCAACTTAATATTTGATGTGTAAATACATATTGGGTAATGTGGTTGTAAAGAATAAGTAGAAATATTAATTCTGAATGAATATGATAATTTCATTTCTTAATGAATATATATTTAAGAGGTGTACATATAAATGCCAACATATGAAGACAAAATAGATTTATATGGGGTAGATGGAAAACTTTTAGAAGAACAAGTACCTCTAGAAGCAATCAGTCCAGTAGTAAACCCTACAATAAAAAATATTATACAAGAAATTAAGCGTTCTGTTGCTGTAAACCTTGCAGGAATAGAAAAATCATTATCAAACGCAGCATACGGTGGAAAAGCTAACTTTATTCCTGGTAGAGAATTAGAATTAGCCATTGTTGATAACGCTGATGCAATTGCTGACAAAATGACAAAAATGTTAAAAGTTAGTGAAGACGATGATTTTAACTTAGAATTATTAAATGGTGGACAACAATTATTAGTTCAAGTACCATCACAAAGATTAAGCGTTTCTGGTGACTATTCAGTTGCACCATTATCAACTGGATCAGCATTAATCCAAGCTATTCTTGATACTTTTGACATTAACAAATATCAAGCATCAGAAATTAAAAGTGCAGCTATGGGTGGATACCCACACAATGTACAATTAGGTGGAGCTTTAACAACCTTATTAGGACAAACAACTCACCTTGAAGGTTTAGGTTACAGTTTAAGAAACATTGGTGCAAACCACGTAGTAGCTATCACTAAGAAAAACACTCTTAACGCAGTAGCTTTATCATCTATTTTAGAACAAACAGCTTGTTTTGAAATGGGTGATGCAATAGGTGCATTCGAAAGAAGCCACTTATTAGGTTTAGCATTCCAAGGACTAAACGCAAACAACTTAGTTTATGATTTAGTAAAAGAAAACGGTAAAGGTACTCTTGGTGATGTAGTTGTAGCATTATTATCTAGAGCATTAGATGATGGAGTAATCAGAGTAAAAGAAACATTACCATCCGGATACAAATTATACGAACCAGTTGACTGGGCATTATGGAACGCATATGCAGCAGCAGGTTTAGTAGCATCTGTAATAGTTAACGTTGGTGCAGCAAGAGCAGCACAAGGTATTGCATCTTCCATTCTTTACTTCAATGATATCTTAGAATACGAAGCAGGTTTACCTGGTGTAGACTTTGGTAGAGTAATGGGTGTAGGTGTAGGTATGAGTTTCTTCTCACATGGTATTTACGGTGGAGGAGGACCTGGTGTTTTCAACGGTAACCACGTAGTAACAAGACACAGTAAAGGATACGCAATTCCATGTGATACAGCAGCTATGTCCTTAGATTCAGGTACACAAATGTTCTCCGTAGAAAGAACTTCCGCTTTAGTCGGAGAAGTATATGGTAGCGTAGATTTTTTAAGAGAACCAGTAAAATATGTTGCTGAAGGAGCTAGTCAAATAAAAGATACACTCTAAATTAGGATGTTAAATCATGTCAACAGAAGTAGATGAACAGGATATTAATGTAATTAAAGCAAGCGATGTAAAAATTTTCCCTCACAGAATATTAAAACCTACAACAACTGAAAAAATATTAAATCAAATATTAGCTTTAGATGGTGTTTTAAGAGTTTTAATTAATGGTGAATCTTTACCGACTATTGTTAACTTCGGTCCTGCAAAAGGATTACCAGTTAATCATACGGATAGAAAAACTATTAATGTAAAGGGAAATGATGTTCCACTACGAGTATCTGTTGGAGAAATAATTTTAACAGTCCAATTAGACAATCTTGAAGAT
The DNA here is from genome assembly GCA_017430835.1 of Methanosphaera sp. The sequence continues at coordinate 309 of JAFRMD010000088.1, read as the reverse complement.
TTTGTAGAACAAGTTGATGAAATTTTAAATGATACACTTAACTTTGGCTATGATGTTAAAGTAGGAATATTCACAAAAACCAAAACTTCTGTTTCAGACTTTATGAAATATGGAGAGGGTTTTGAAGATAAAATTGATTCAAGACTTATTGGATTAGTTGATCCTAATGCAAAATCATCAGAAACTGTTAGATATATCAGGTGATTGTAAATGGCATATGACGTACAATTTTATCCTGGGGAAAGTAAAATTGCGGAAAACCGTAGAAAACACTTAAACCCAGATTATGAACTCGAAATACTAAGAAGT